>NZ_JAUBVF010000175.1:0-1101 GCF_036705685.1 Microcoleus sp. AT3-A2 | reverse complement strand
GCTCCTGATATTTTAATTCGTCTGGCTATTTGCTTAATCCCTGATTCTACCGCTCCTGAACCAATTGAACAGATGCCATCCGTTGAGAAAACTTCATAGTTGATAATCCTTTGTTTATGCTTTTCTAAATATTTGCAAAAATTCACTGCTGATTTTTTTTTGAGCTTTGTAAATAGAGCTGCCGCGCTCTCTACCTTTCCTTTCCACAAATATGCTTCTGCTTGCTTAAGTCGCTTCATTGAACCACCTACTTTCTGAAGATTTTGATTCAGATGGTACCAATCGAGGATTTCTCTTCTGTTCTGTTCACAACTGATTTCCTTAAATATATTCCACACTCCATCATGTCCATCACCCAAGCAAGTTATAGGTTTTGCTAGCGGTTGTTTATTTGCCCAATTAATGATGATATCATTTTGATTGAAGCTAGCTATTATACCAGTTTCTGATACAATTGCTTTATAATCTTTCCATTCAGATTTTTCTCCTTGAGCTGCCCTGAGTCGTACTTTTCCACCATCTGCACTTAGCTCCTCAATATCTGCTGTGGCTCTGGGCTGGTCGAAGTCTTGATAATGTACTAATCTCTGTTGTGTTTTAGACGGAACAGTCACGCCCGTTAGATACTTAATATCTTCGGCTGCATGCTGATAAGCAACATTGGCACTCACTCTTAAGCAACAGTTTTCTAAATGTGGACTCAACCGACTACGACTGCCACAGCCTAGTTTATCTGCTTGCTTCTGGGTGATACTTAAATTACCTAGGGTACTTTTTAATGTCTTTATTCTTCCCGCTTTTGTACCGGTAGCTGAGCAGATAAAAAAAAGCCGATATGCGGTGTCACATGAGTCAAAACTTGGTCCCTGACTGCGAGTTCAATATCTTCTAATGTCTGCAAGGAATCCTGATTAGAATCATCATAAAGTATTGCAGAAATAGCATCTAGATGTGTTTTAATTGCCTGTTGTTGTTCGGGTGTCATAATTCTATCTCAAGTCGGAAGAGATGATAATTATCGCCTATTATACTGATGATCCGTAAAAAAGTCATGCTGGAGTTGACGAGTATTTATACTCATCGCAAAAGTGACATGCTCCC
>NZ_JAUBVF010000174.1:0-1110 GCF_036705685.1 Microcoleus sp. AT3-A2 | reverse complement strand
TTTTAATAATTTTAGGAATCGCGTATTAGCTTGCTGGTCTGATTAGATAAACTTATAACCATAAGTTCAGGAGAGCCGTTCAATTTTTGACTGTTCCGCTTGGCGGTGTATTAGCTCGCAATCAGGGTTATGAATTCAGGAAAATTATGGACAATGCTCTTCAACTAGGCGATCGCAGTAACAATGATTTGTCTATCAAGTTTTTGGAGTTGGACTAGGTAAGATACTAGAGATCAAACTTAAACCCATACCAAATCATTCAATAAATTAGGAAAAATTAATGAAATCAGTAAATATTTTTGGGCTTGTTTAATTGAATCCCTTTGTTAAACGGAAGTCAAGGCAAAAAAAAATAACTTTCTGATTTTTAATTCCTCTATATACAGACTAGGAGCGACATTATGGACGAGTTTGTTAGGAAAGCTGCTGGACTAGGATTGCCTGTGATTTTACTTCTAATTGTGATGGCAACTACAGGTTTTGCAGGAGCGGCCGCAATTACGACGGCTTTGGCAATGTTAGGTGGACCAGCAGGAATGTTCGGTGGCATTGCTTTGCTGGGCATCATCGGTTTAGCGACAGAAATGTTATCTAAGTACGGTCTTGAAGCGCTCTTAATTGGAATTTACAGGCAGCGAATTCAAAATGTAGAATCTCATGCTGCAATTTGCCAAGAAATCCGCAAATTACCACTATCTGGAGATTTGAGGCGGAGACTTGGGGAAGAGTTTGGGTTTTAGTAAACATGAGATGAGCAATTTTATTTTATTTGTAAATTGCCCAAGATATATCTCTGCTAAGTGCTTAGAAAATCAAATAGGAGGAACAGATGGAGAGCGAATTGATTGGAGAGGTTAAATTACGCAACTGCCACCTCGTCTACCGTGAAGGCTCAAACTATCGAGTAGATGTGATTAAGGCTCAAAGACCTACAATCGTATTTACAAAAAACATTACTTGTGAAGTAGTGGAGTATTTGTACAATCAACTCAAGGGACATCAAGTTAATAAAGACAATACTCCGGACAGTTTGTAAAGAGGGATGCGATGCCTTCGGCAACCAATGCTTACGCAATAAGGCAGAGAAGTGAAAAAAGTGAGTGCAATCGG
>NZ_JAUBVF010000173.1:0-1134 GCF_036705685.1 Microcoleus sp. AT3-A2 | reverse complement strand
ATATTAAAGTTAAGCGATGGCGAGCGTCATCAACTTCAGAAGTTGATCGACAAACACAAAACGCCCCAACAGCTAGTGCTACGAGCCAAAATAATTCTCATGGCATCAGATGGTCAAAACCATCGTGAAATAGCCCGAAGCCTAGAGATTAACCGACAGATGGCTCGCTTATGGCGAAACCGATGGTTGGAAAGCGAGGGAAAAGACTTATCGATTTTGCAAAGATTGCAAGATCAAGAGCGTGTTGGCGCACCAGTAAAATTTACCATGGAACAAGTAACTGAGTTATTTGCACTTGCCTGTTCCTCACCGTCCGATTATGGACGACCAATAAGTCATTGGACGGCGAGAGAACTGGCGGAGGAAATCATGAAACAAGGCATTATTGAAAGTATATCAGTCCGCCATGTTGGCAGATTATTAGAAGAAGCAGAACTTAAACCACACGCCTCGCGCTACTGGTTAACCCCCCCCTGTGGATGAAGAATTTGATGCAAAAGTTAAAGATATTACAGGCTTATATCTGACTGCGATTGAACGCAGTCAAAATGGAGAACACACTATATCGGTTGATGAGATGACAGGAATTCAAGCCATTGAGCGTCTCGAAAAAGACTTACCAATGCGACCCGCAAAAGTTGCAAGAAGAGAGTTTGAATATATTCGTCATGGCACGCAGACCTTGATAGCGAATTTCAATATTGCGAATGGTAAGATTATCGAGCCAACTTGCGGAGATTCGAGAAAAGAATCCGATTTTGTACTGAATATTCGTCACATCATTGAAACTGACCCCGATGCCCAAAAATGGCATCTGATTATGGATTGTCTGAATACTCACCAATCTGAATCATTGGTGCGTTTGGTCGCCGAAAAAGAAGGCTTAGATATCGACCTCGGTATTAAGGGAAAAAGCGGCATACTTCAATCCATGAAATCTCGTGCTGTTTTTTTAAGTGACCCAACACATCAAATTGTTTTCCACTACACGCCAAAACATTCTTCGTGGCTTAATCAAATAGAGATTTGGTTCAGCATTTTAGTGCGGAAATTACTCAAAAGAGCAAGTTTCACCAGTCAGTACGATCTGAAAAATCGCATCCTCAATTTTATTAACTACTTTAATCAAACAAT
>NZ_JAUBVF010000019.1:0-104295 GCF_036705685.1 Microcoleus sp. AT3-A2 | reverse complement strand
ACTGTAATTAACTCATAATTTTGCCGGAAATATCATTCTACTATGTATTTGTGTAATTAATTGTGTCTGACTACTTATAATCGTCAATTCTATCGACAATTGTCGCAGTGGCCGCAGCGCATTGATGTAGCTTCCTTGGTAAAACCAAAAGCTTGCAGCAAAAATTGCCACCTACACTCGCGATGTTTGAGATATTTAGCCATTTCTTCCGCTGCGCTAAAGTTTTGTTTTTCGCCTTTTTGCTGTGGAGATTTATTAATCGTATAATTAAAAGGATCTTGCCATGTTAATTGTCCGCTACTGTGCAAGATTGAAAGGGCGATCGCACTTTCGGGAAATTCCCGCCCCACAGCATCTACATCACCTTTAAGTGGGAGTTTTTTGGCTAATTGCTGAGCTTCTCGGTATTGCGATCGCAATTTATCTTGAAAAAATTCCTTTCTTTGTTTATCTTCAGGATAAAGCAAACCCGTCGGTTCGCTAATCAATGTCAGGGCGATCGCCGATTTGCCGTCGCGTCCGCCTCTACCAATTTCCTGAATGTATTCCGATAATAGCAAAGGTGCTTGAAAGTGAACAACCCACCGGACATCGGGTTTATTAATTCCCATTCCGAATGCTGAGGTACAAGTCACAAATTTAAGGTCATTGTTCAGCCAAGCTGTTTCTATTTTTCGTCGTGATTCTGGACTCAAACCCGCATGATATGCTGCGGTTTCATAACCTGCTGCGTCCAACAAATCCGCCAAGTTTTCGCTATCTTTTCTAGTGCGGACATAGACTAAACCTGCTTGTTTTGGTCGAGCCTTAATAAAATTTAATAACTGCTGCTTGCGTCCTCTCGGCGTCCAGACTGTCTGCACTTGCAGGTGCAGATTAGAACGGTAGGGACTTAGCAGAAATGCTTCGGGTTTTTGCAGTTGCAAGACATTTTTGATTGTCTGCTGTGCTTCCGGGTTGGCGGTAGCGGTGAAAGCTGCGATCGCAATTTTACTATTTGCTGGTTTAGCTTTTAACAAAGCAGATCGCACTGTTCCCAAACGGCGGTAAGCTGGTCGAAAAGTATCACCCCACTGTACTAAACAGTGAGCTTCATCTAATATTAAACCGTTGATTTGGATGTGTGGCTGACTGATAATTTCCCAAACAGGTTTGCTGAGTAACGTTTCAGGAGACAGGTACAGCAATCTTAATTTGTTTTGTTGCAGCGACTGCATAGTTTGTCGGCGCTGCGCTGTTGGCAGTTGACTGTGGAGGAGGGAAGCGGGAAGATTGCGATCGCGCAATTCTTGTACTTGATTTTCCATCAGTGCGACTAACGGCGAAACTACCAACGTTAAGCCTGTTTGTAACAAAGCTGGCAGTTGAAAGCAAATTGATTTGCCACCACCTGTAGGCATAATTATAATTGTATCTTTTCCGGCTAATAAACTGCCGACTATTTCTCCTTGGGGTGGTCGAAAGTCGTCGTATCCCCAGATTTTTTGGAAGGCGGCGCGGGCTTGATTTAATGATGTTGGTTCTGGTTTGTATTTCATTTGATTTATCCCCAAATCCGACGTAATGTGAGCAGTGCGTGCCCTACATAATTAAATTTTGTGTAAGTCCTGATGTACCAATAAATCGGCTGGCTGGTTTCATAGTATGCAAGTATCGAGCAGAATAAGTGTTAATTTAATAACAGTTAATAATTTTACTTTTTGAATTATGAACGCAAGCACGTTAAGCGAAGTTTTCAGCTATCGACAAAAAACTTGTGATCTTTTCGATACCGCAGGTCTAGCAGAAGCAGTGCATGAAGATGGTTTTGCGCTGATTCCTGGTGTACTCAGTCCCTCGGAAGTGGCGCAAACAAAGGAAGCACTCGATCGCCTGCAACCCTTTGGACTCGATGGTAGCAGTTGGAGTGAATTGAACCAGCATTTTAAGTGCGTTTTTAATCGCGATCGCCTGTGGCTCTCCTATGCCGATCGACCGGGTATAATTGAATTAGCAGAAGCATTAATGGGCAGCGATTGCCATATTATCGGCATGACTGCGTGGAAAAGCGGGCCCGGTTATGATGGTTGGCGCGTCCACGTCGATCAGGTGTTTGTACCCGTGCCCGAAAGCGTGTTTGCCGTTACCGCAGCCCTCGGAGAGGATCGCACTTTTCAACTACCAGTATGGATTTGTACAGCCCATTTCTATCTCAGCGACATCGCAGAAGACCTCTGTCCTACCTACATTATTCCTGGTAGTCATAAATCTGGTCGAAAACCCGATCGCGGGGAAGAAACTTGGAACGGACACTCCCCAGAACCAGTTTTGTGCAAAGCTGGAGATGTGTTATTTTTCCGCAGTGAAATTTGGCATTCCGGCGGCAAAAATACGACCACAGATGGAACTCGCTACTTACTGCAAGTGCATTATTCCCACCGCAACATCGCGCAGAAATTTTCGCCTTGGCCCTGGCAGTTCAATCCCGAAATTATCGCTACCGCTACTGAACGGCAACTGCGGCTTTTAGGCAAACATCCTGAGTCAAATTACGGTTAAAATACATGGCTAATTCTGTTTGATAACCTGTATAACAAGCCTTAGAAGAAATATGAACACCATCTATTCTCTTCTATTCCTTTCTCTTTTCTTCTCTTTCTCTGTGTCCTCTGCGCCCTCTGCGGTTCATCAAAAAAAATATCTGTCATATAATGTCCAAGTTATTTGAGACTTGGAGTTTTGGATTTGAGATTATCATCCATTCTAGAGGCTGGTAAATCTCCGAATATCTTGAGCAATCCAAAATCCAAAATCCAAAATCCAAAATCCCCTAAGACTCCTCGCCGTCTCGGCGGCCGAGCTCGTACACGCCGCCGCCAATACAGGCGATCGTACCCATAGATACCGCCCAACCAGTGCCCAGAGACAATTCGACGCCCCAATTGCACAATCCGCCCACAATCAAAAAGGGCAGAATGCTCAACAGCGAAGCGTAAAAGGCATTTTGGGCTTCTCTGGCTTGGCGGGTTCTTTCAAACTCGGCTTCCGAGGTGTAGAGGGATCTCTCGGCAAAATTCATCCAGCGGTTGAGTTGCAGGATCACCCATTCTGTAAGGGGCGACAGCCCCCAGTACAGGGCCAAAGACCACAAAGACGCACCGGCGATCGCAGTTGCATCTATCGCAAAACTAAAAGGAAAAATTTCAGTAAGCATTGCTTGATGTGTGTTATGAATTTGAAATTTTGGATGACATCCAAAATCCCGGAACTAACTAACTATAGTGTCAAGCAAAAGCTCGATCGAATTCAACTGCAGCAGGAATTCCTCGGCCAATTTTTTTTATTACCCCTGGCTATTTACCCGGAAGCCTTGACACCGGTTTTGGATGGAGTAAGATACACGTTGTTATTAAACTGATTCGCGATCGCGGGTAGGGTTCAAAGCCAATCTTGCAGCGAATTGGCATAACTTACATCTTGCACCTCAGAAACGGGCCGGAAAGCCCGCCCCTAAAAGCTTTATTGACATTGGTGCAAGATGTAAGCCTAACAGACAACGCAAACTCCCACACACATTTAACTTTGAGCCGTGAAAAAAATCCTGCAAGACTCTAGAGGCCCGCTGACGGCAAAACGCTTTTTTCGTCTCAGACAGATGCTGCTGCTGGCACTTTCGATCGGCATTGTGTTGATCAGCCCTTATTTGCAGCAGCAGGTGGTCAAAGCTCAGTCAGGCTTACCAAGCAGAGTAGCGACGGGTAATTTGTGGCAAGAAGCTTCTTTTCCAGTCGAAAACTTTGAAACATACACCTCCGCCTTCGGGCCCCGTGGCGGCGATTTTCATTACGGTTTGGACTTGGCCGCCCCGGAAGGCAGCTATATCCGCAATTGGTGGGGCGGGCAAATTGTGGAAGTTTGGGAAGATGGCCGGTGTGGCACTGGTATGGTGGTGCGATCGGGAAATTGGGAACACATCTACTGTCACCTTAGAGGCCGAGTGCTAACGGCTAATGGAGGGCGTTATTATACCGATCGCGAAGGTACCTTGCAAATTTGGCAAGGTCAAACAGTGCCTGCGGGTGCGAGAATTGCCAGAGTTGGGATGACCGGCCGCACCAGTGGCCCTCACTTGCACTGGGGATTGAAGTACGGCGGCCGCTGGGTAGACCCGGCTTTGGTATTGCGGGAAATGTACTCCCAACAATCTTAATTGGTCATTAGTTAGTAGTCATTAGTCTTTAGTTAGGAGTCATTTTTATTGGTTTGTAGTAAGGACTAAAGTCCTTATTTTTTCGAGAATGAGGAATAAAGTCCTCACTACAAACTTGAATAACTAATGACTAATGACTAATGACTAATGACTCTTTACGTTGGCGCCAACTCTTTTTTGGTCAACTCGGTGTAGCGAGCGACAATTTTGCGGAATTCGTCGCCGTCGATCGTTTCTTCCTCCAACAGCGCTTCGACAAGTTTGTCTACCAAAGCGCGGTTTTCGCGGATTATTCGGCGAGCTTCTTCGTAGCAGTCAAAGGCAATTTCCCGGACTTGGCGATCGATCTTGATTGCCATGTCTTCGGAATACTCCGATGGCGAATTCCAGTTCTGCCCCAAAAACACCTCATTGTTGGGACTTTCAAAAGCCACAGGCCCCAAATCCGACATTCCATAAAGCGTTACCATCTTCCTAGCGAGATTGCTGACTTGTTTGATATCGCTGCTGGCACCCATAGTTACTTCAGCATCGCCGTAAATTTCAGCCTCTGCCGCCCGTCCCCCCAAAGCTACTGTAATCTGGCTTAACAGCCAAGCCCGACTCATCAAACCTTCGCTGTCGAGCATTTCCTCGTCGAGAACCAAGGTAACAAAGCCTCCGATGCCGCCGGAACGCGGAATAATCGTTACTTTTTCAAGTGGATCGGCGTTTTTGAGCATGGTCGCGACTAGGGCGTGTCCGATTTCGTGGTATGCTATCATCCACTTTTTCTTGCTGTCCAGCAGCGGATTGAGCGTAAGCCCGATCGTGATCCGGTCGATCGCATCGTGAACTTCTAAGTTACTAATCGTGTCTTTGCGACGCCTCGCAGTGAGAATAGCTGCTTCGTTGAGCAAGTTTGCCAAGTCAGCGCCGGAAAAGCCGGGAGTGCGGCGGGCGATCGTGTCTAGGGCAACTTCTGGGTCGAGTTTTTTGTTGCGCGCGTGAACTTGCAAAATCCCCAAACGCCCTTTGTAACTGGGTAAATCTACCGTTACTTGTCGATCGAACCTGCCTGGCCGCAGCAGGGCGGTATCGAGCACGTCGGGCCGGTTAGTAGCTGCAATCACAATCACGCCGCTGTTACCCTCAAAGCCGTCCATTTCTGTCAGCAACTGGTTGAGAGTTTGTTCCCGTTCGTCGTTGCCGCCGCCGATACCAGCGCCGCGCTGCCTTCCTACGGCGTCTATTTCGTCGATGAAGACGATGCAGGGGGCATTTTCTTTAGCTTTCTTGAACAAGTCGCGGACGCGGGATGCGCCAACTCCGACAAACATTTCGACAAATTCGGAACCGGAGATGCTGAAGAAGGGGACGGCTGCTTCGCCTGCGATGGCTTTTGCCAGCATTGTTTTGCCGGTTCCGGGAGGCCCGATTAACAGAACTCCTCTGGGAATTTTGGCGCCGATGGCGTTGAAGCGTTCGGGTTTTTTGAGGAAGGTTACGACTTCTTGCAGTTCTTCTTTAGCTTCTTCGATGCCTGCTACGTCGTCGAACATCACGCCGGTTTTGGCTTCCATTTGGAAACGGGCTCTGGATTTGCCGAAGTTCATGGCATTTCCTTGAGATTGGGTCGATCGGCGCAGGATTGCCATCAGCACTGCCAACACTGCAAAAATCACTAGCAAGTTTACTACTAAACTGACTGCGGCGGCGTTGTCGGCTGTTTGTTTGACTTCAAAGTCAATCTTTTTGGCGCGGATTTGCGAGTACAGTTCTCGGTTGTTGTAGTCGAACAGACTAACTGATTGGGTTTGATCGCTTTTTTGATTTTTTAGCCTAACCTTGGCAATTTTTTGAGTTTCGTCTACTTCGACTCTACTGACTTGCCCTTTTTCTATGTTGTCGA
Source organism: Microcoleus sp. AT3-A2 (assembly GCF_036705685.1). Classification (NCBI taxonomy): domain Bacteria; kingdom Bacillati; phylum Cyanobacteriota; class Cyanophyceae; order Oscillatoriales; family Microcoleaceae; genus Microcoleus; species Microcoleus sp. AT3-A2. The sequence goes on along the minus strand of NZ_JAUBVF010000019.1, from coordinate 98,215 downwards.
TCAGTTGGCTGTAACTCATGGTGTTTGGCGCGCTGTCGGCAAACACCGGGGTCGAGAGCAATATTCCTTGAGAAATCACCAAACTGCCCAGGATGCGCCAAAGATTCCGTCCTGGAATTGATTTTTTAGGATTCTGGCTCGACTTGTCTTTGTTTACAGCTAGATGCCCCAGCCATGCGTGTTTCCAAGAATTTTTCATATTGCTTTGCCCAAGGTTGAAGAGTGCCAAGATTGACCGCTTTTGGTTTGCTACGTTCATTTATTTTAACAAGATGGCGGGTGTTGGATGGGTTTATCTCTCGCGGGCATCTTAAGAAACCCCTCAAGAGGGGGGGTTTTGAATCCACGGCTGCTCAAGAAACCGGGTTTTTTACCTCATCTGTGGGCTATAACCCAGGATTTTGCTCAAATAACCTGGTTGCTGGGCCCCCTCCACTGAACTTACCCACGGCTGCTCAAGAAACCGGGTTTTTTACCTCTTCTGCGGGCTATAACCCAGGATTTTGCTCAAAAAACCGGGTTTGTGGGCTCCGTCGGTAAATCTCAAATCTCAAATCTCAAATCTAAAATCGATTGACAGTTGCCGATCGAACTTGCTATGTTAATCATACTCGTAATGAGTACGTTTTAGTAAAGCAGTTATTGTTTTTAAGCTTTATGGTAAAAATTGTCGGCATTGGTGGAAGTTTGCGGGCTGGCTCCTACAGCCAGTTAGCGTTGAAGGTGGCAGCAGAACGGGCCGAGGCCCTGGGCGCGGAAGTTGAAATATTCGATTTGCGATCGCTCAATCTGCCATTCTGCAATGGTGAGAATGATTATATCGATTACCCGGATGTGGAAAAGCTGCAGAATGCGGTTAAGCAAGCCGACGCCTTGATTTTGGCAACGCCGGAGTATCACGGTAGCGTCAGCGGTGCTCTCAAGAATGCCCTGGATTTGATGAGTTTTGAGCATTTGGACGGGAAAGTTGCGGGTGGGATTAGCGTTTTGGGAGGGCAAGTTAACAACAACGCACTCAACGATTTGCGAACCATTTTGAGATGGGTGCACGCTTGGGTAATTCCCGAACAAATTGCGATCGGACAAGCTTGGAAAGCTTTTAGTCCTGATGGTAAATTGTTAGATGAAAAACTGTCTGAAAGGTTCGACGCATTTGCTCAAAGTTTAGTAGAAAATACGCGGAAATTGCGAGGAATTTCCTAATTGTATCTCAGGAAAAATGCAGTCTTGGACGCAACTGGCATAGTCTTTGGGTGCGTCCCTTCCCATAATTTCTCGATTTGAAGAGGTTTTTTCTCTACCAGAGCAACCTACAAGCTGTAATCTTAACAGTCAACAGCCAACAGTCAACAGTCAACATTCAACTGACTTCAAAATGGCATATCGATCATGTCTCCGAAAGGATGGGGTACGTCGATCGGCATTCTTCCGGGTTTTGACTCATATTTGTCTATCCACTTTTTGGCCAATTCCAAAGCTTCCTCCTCAGTCTTGGCATTTTGGACGGCGACGTGGCGGTTGCCGCGGCTATCCCAAACCTCGACGTAGAAGACTTTCTGGGATTGAATAATCCAACCTTTATAAGTGTCTGCTGGTTCCATAGTTAGAATCCTAAAATAATCGGGCAGGGAGTTCCACTGGCTAGCTAATTGTAAATATTGACCTGTGTAAAATGAATTTTACGGGGGTTTCTATAGTATTTTTGGAAAAAAGTCAGTTTTACGGTTAACCTCATGACCAGACTCCTGAAGCAATTATTTAACTGGAGAAAATATCTCCAACCTTTGGCGGCGGCGATCGCGATCGCCCTAATCGCATCCCAGATGGCGGTATTGCCGGCATTGGCGACTGGCGTTTACGAAATACCGGTGTTGTCAGCGGGCGATCGAACTTGGGTGTTCGACAAAGGCGACGTGCTCAGCCGCAGCAGCGAAAGCAATATCAGCAGCGTGCTCGACAACCTGGAAAACAAAACAGGGAAACAAGTCCGATTTGTCACCATCCACCGCTTAGACTACGGTGAAACGGCTGCCACTTTCACCGACCAACTGTTTGAACAGTGGTTTCCCACAAAAGAAGACCAGACTAATCAAATTTTACTCGTTCTCGACACTGTTACCAACAGCGCGGCAATTCGCACGGGGGAAGGGGTGAAATCCCTGCTAACCGATGAAATTGCCCAGAGTGTGGCTGGGGAAACCGTGCAAGTGCCGCTGCGGGAAGCCAATAAATACAACGAGGCATTTGCGGCTGCAAGTACGCGCATTGCAACTGTTTTGTCGGGCGAACCCGATCCGGGTGCTCCTGAAGTTGTTGACAACATTCAAGTTGAAGGCACGTTTAAAAAAGCTGAAGAAACAGACCAAGGCAATGCCACAGTTGTTGTGGTTGTGCTGTTGGTATTGGCGACAGTGATTCCGATGGTGACTTATTTCTGGTATCAAGGTTTTTCGTGATCGGTGCTGCTTGCATCCGATCGGTTGCCGTTTTGTCCCGAAATTAAGGCAGGGCTGCACTAATCTTGAACGTATTCTCGATCGCTCAACAATGCAATTTCTGCCCGTACAAATTCCCGTCCCAGATAAGCCGCGTGATCTAACATTGTCACCGGGCTGGGGCGGGTTTCTTCTAGGATTTTGACACAAAGTTCTTTGGCGGTTCTGCCGGTAAAAAGTGTGACCTCAGTGCGTTCTACTTTGCCGCGGGCGGGGATTGGTTTACCAGTTTCGGGATCGACGGCGAGGCCTCGATCGTCGATGATGTTGGTGAAATGTTTGGCACAAATTAAGCTGGTTTCGCGATCGAGATAAATGATGAAGTAGCCGCCCGGATCGAGGTCGAGGTGGCGTTTGGATAGCTTGTCATCGATTGCGGTGAGGTTTTCCAAGGTTTGACTCATGGTTGGTAAAAGGAAGTAAACAATAACTGTAATTTTTGCTGCTATTTCTAGTTTAGTCGGCTGCGGGACAAGTTTGGGACATTGGTTGGTTGAATGCGGGGGAAATTTCGGGCGATCGACATTCTACGCGATATCTGTGGGGACACAGCCCAGGCTAAGTCCGGTTCGGGCTTCTGAGACTTTTAATGATTGGTATAAGATTGAGGACTGTAGCAAAACTTGTTGAAATTGATAGAATGAACCGCAGAGAACGCAGAGAACACAGAGTCAAATAATAGAGAGGAACAAAATCTGTTATCATTGGGGTGAGTATTTTTTGGGATTAAATTATAAATGAACTTTATAGATTTATTTGCAGGAATAGGAGGTTTCCGACAAGGTTTTGAAAAAATTGGCTTTAAATGCGTTTTTTCCTGCGAAATTAACAGCAAATGCCGACAAGTTTACACGGAGAATTTCGCTGATGTTCCTTTTCCCGATATCAGTAACATCAATCCCACCGATTTAGCAGACTTTGAGATTTTAGTCGCCGGGTTTCCGTGCCAACCTTTTAGCATCTGTGGCAAAAAGTTGGGTTTTGAAGATACTAGAGGTACGCTATTTTTCGAGATTTGTAAAATTATCAAAATCAAGCAGCCTAAAGTTATCGTTCTCGAAAATGTCAAGCACTTAATCCATCACGACAAGGGAAATACCTTAAAAGTAATTATTGCCAGTCTGGAAGATTTAGGATACAGCGTGAATTACAAAATGCTGAATGCTAAAAACTTTGGAATTCCTCAACATCGTGAAAGAATATTCATTATTGCAACTAAAGGTAAAGAATTTAATTTTTCTCGACTTAAAAGCAAGTTTCCTCCGCAACTCAGGGAATTTCTAGACAAGACAGGAGATTTTGAAATATTGGACAAATCAGAGTATACTTTAATTGATTATCCGAGAAAGCAAGATTCGGGACTTTTGTTTGTAGGTTACAGAAATAAAGGTACTTGGAAAACTGGCGTGAGACCAAATACAGAACATTTATCGAGAGTTCACAGACAGCCTAATCGCATTTATTCGGTAGATGGAGTGCATCCGACAATTCCTTCGCAAGAAACATCAGGCAGGTTTTTTATCTACATTCCTGAGCAAGATATGGTGAGAAAATTGACGCTGAAGGAATGTTACCGTCTTATGGGTTTTCCTGAAGATTTTAAGAGTTATCCGAGTGCGGGGGAAAGTTACAAGCAAATTGGGAATTCGGTTTGTGTGCCGGTTGTGGAGGCGATCGCGCAAGAAATACTCAGCGCTTGAAACCGCCGAGTATTATCAGGGGCTTTTAACCCGAATTTTATCTGACAACTTGCGACGCTATACTTGCGAAGGTTGCCATACAATTATCGATCTCTCTGCTAACAAATCGGCTAATCTTTCAGCTCTGTCTCGGTCATCTTTCACATGAGGTAAGCCGACAATCTGAGCGTGGGATGCTGAATCAGATACTGCATCTAAACCTAATTCACGAATTTGTCCTACTTGCAGACTAGCAACTCCGTAACAATTTTGAAATTTGGCTGCACATTGTTCTGGCGAACAAACACTGGCAATTGTTACCGATAAACCCGCTTCATTGGGTCGCAGTAAATAAGCAAAAAATACAACTAAGTTTGCTTCGTCAATCCACGAGCGGCGGAGTAAAGCTCTATAGACAATAGCACCGTCAGCTAAAGAATCAAAGAGATAGTTTGGACTCATAAGTATTTAGTGATAAGGATATCATTCGCAGAACATAGCGGATAAACTCGGTTCACGAACAATAAATACTATAGCACTATTTAACACTTGAAATAGTTTTTTACACGCAATATAGAAGCTATCTGTTATTCTATTTGCCACTATAATGAATCATTAGATATTTATGACTACATCTGAGTTACTCCTAAAATATGTATGTGTCATACTTTGTTAAACCACTCTAGCCAATAAACTAAAATTGCTCCTGAAGTAATATTTTCTGAGGCATATTTATCACTATCTTGATGATAAATGTAAGCTTTCTCATCAGAAGAGTGGGGGCAGAATAAGCGTACTCTGCGATCGGCTTTTATATTTTGCCAAGCAAGTCTAATACTGCCTTGGTCATCTGTACCTGTTGAGGCTTTTGGAAAACTGTTTCCCATGCTATCGTAGGCTTCTACAACTAACTTCATAGCTGTCCTGAAAGCATATTCAGTCGGCCTCAAAATTCCGTACTCATCGTCTTCTTCTAAATCTAAAAGCTCGATCAGACGTTCGACCGTAATGCGGAAATTTGATAAACCACTATTGCTACTGCTATCAGTAATCTGTTCTTTCGCTACTGTCATAAGATTCAATCCCTTTTAGCCGATCGCCAATTTCATTTTAACACAGCCTCATGCTGTGCAATTTGCACTCAAAACTCCGATCGTTGACTGTCGATCGATATTTGTATGAACACGGCAGTGCGGTGTCCAAATCGGAATATATTTGTAGGGATACAGCAATGCTGTGTCCGCGATATTTGCAAGGACACGGCACTGCCGTGTCCCTACTGAAAACTCTAATTAATGAAATTTTTAAGCTTGTAGTTGGGATTCAGAGTCTGCCGGTGCTGAAGCGCAACTACAAACCTCAATTAGGCGGGAACTTGGATTCTTTCGGTGCCGGCAAGTTCAAAGGCTGCGTGAATTGCCTTCAAAGCAGTTACGGCTTGTTCCTCATCCACAACGCAGCTAATTTTAATCTCGGAAGTGGCAATCATTTGAATGTTGATTTGCTGGCGGGAAAGCGCTTCAAACATTTTTGCCGCTACTCCCGGATGCGCTACCATCCCGGAACCGACGACGCTAACTTTGGCTATTTGTGTATCGACTGCTACTTCGCCCCATCCAAATTCGGGGGCGGCTTTTTCGAGGGCTTTTTTAGCAGCTTCGGCGTCAATTTGTGCTACGGTAAATGCAATGTCGCGAGTTAATATGCCGTCAATATTGTGGCAGCGCTGCGACTGAATGATCGTGTCTACGCTGATATTTTCCTCGGCTAAAAGTCCGAACAGTTTTGCTGCTACTCCGGGTCGATCGGGCAATTGGCGAATTGCTAGACGCGCTTGATTGAGATCCAACGCAACGGCGCGGACTGCAGGCGGTTTGTGGGATGATGAACGCAGCCCAATAGGGGAGTTGGCAACATCAAATGTTTTGCAGAGTTCGGCAACGGCCCGATCGCAATCTTCGGCATCGATCGCACAACTAACTTTCACCTCGGATGTAGAAATCATTTGAATGTTAATTCCTGCATCCGCTAAAGTCTTAAACATCTGCGCCGCTACCCTCGGACGACCGATCATTCCCGCACCCGCAATGCTAACTTTAGCTATTGGCCGCTCTTCTGCTTTCACTTCCGGTTCTCCCAATTCTGGGCGAGAATTCTTGCCGAGGGCGGGTACGATCGCATCAGCAACCGCGACAGCTTGATTCAGCGAATTTCTCGTCACTGTGAAAGCAATATCGTTAGTATTTCCTTCATGAATTGACTGGATAATTAAGTCTACATCGAGGTTTTGTTGCGCGATCGCACCAAACAACCGCGCTGCTACGCCGGGGCGATCGGGCAAACGCAGCAGCGACACCCCTGCCTGATCTAAGTCAAATTCCACCGCATCCACCGCTGTTGCGAGCTCCAAACCCTCCAAAGGCCGAAGTTTCGGGGGTGGGGACACTACCCGCGTACCGGGGGCGTCACTCCAGCTAGAAAGCACTACCAGGGGCACGCCGTAATTCTTGGCAATTTCTACCGCGCGCGGGTGGAGGACTTTTGCGCCCAAACTCGCCAATTCCAGCATTTCGTCACAAGTGATTTCATCCATCAATTGGGCGTCGGCAACCAAGCGCGGATCTGTAGTCAGAATTCCGGGCACGTCGGTATAAATTTCGCATCTGTCGGCCCGCAGCGCTGCGGCGAGGGCAACTGCTGTGGTGTCGGAACCGCCACGCCCCAAGGTGGTAATTTCCAATTCTCCGGCATCGGCGATACCTTGGAAACCCGCAACCACAACGACTTTACCGCTTTTTAACTGGGTTTCGAGCCGACTGGGGTCGATTCGCAAAATCCGGGCGCGGGTGTGGGCGGCTTCGGTGACAATGCCAACTTGGGCGCCGGTGAGGGAAATTGCGGGCTGTCCCATTTCCTGCAATGCCATGCTCAAAAGTGCGATCGAGACTTGTTCCCCAGTGGAAAGCAACATATCCATTTCCCGCTTGTTGGGATTTGCGGAAATTTCCTTGGCGAGTTTAACTAAACCGTCGGTGGTTTTGCCCATCGCTGAAAGTACGACAACCAGAGAGTTGCCAAGCTCTGCTGTTTTTACAACTCGTCGGGCTACTTCCAAAATGCGATCGACTGTACCAACCGAGGTTCCGCCATATTTCTGAACAATTAGTGCCATAGGACTTACACAAAAAGTGATGCAATACTTTAAGCTAATATACGCAAATTTTTGATAATAACCGATGAATGTTTATATCGTTTCTGAGGAGGCTGCTAGGCGATCGGGTTTTTACAGCACATGATGTTCCTAGGGACAATGAATAGCCGTGTCCCTACCGGAACCTGCGACTTATGCGAATTTAGATTTTTGATTAAAGAATTGAAGAATTGCCAATGACTTATGAACATCCCAACCCCGATAGTCCTCAGTCATCCCCAATCTAAAATCTAACATCTAAAATCTCAAATCGAATTACTCGCCTTCTAACTCTCGCAAACGCGCTTCCAAAGCTTGAATTCGCAACTCAGCTTCTATGCGCCTTTGTCGTTCTCGTTCTGCCACTAATTCGGCTTGTTCTGCCCGTTCCTCTGCCGCCGGCAGCAAATTCCCGGAGGCATCGCACCAGCGCAGCCAAGGCAGTTCTACGCCCTGATAAACCCCTTGCCAAATGCCTAATTCCACTCCTATTTGTGCGATCGCGTAATGTCCGCGCTGATTTTGTGGGACTAACTCGAAGCGATCCTCTACCAAATGATACACTTCAACTTGTGCTTTTGTGACTTCATAAATGCCGTAAAAAGCAGGTCAAATTATCCGCTCGTAAATCCATAATTTTCCCTGGCGAGGAGTCCTATCTCTTTCTTCACTGCCATCGCCAGAAACAAATTCAAGTACAATCAGAGGCGGCATTAATTCCCGCCACATGACATAGGAATGGCGCAGATTTCCGTCAAGAGTTGGCGGCACGTCGGGAACGTAAAACAATCAGGTGCTTTGGCTCCTCTTTCTGGCGGTTCCGGGGGCCGGGCCACTCGCCAATAAATACCGGAATCTTGACCGATGCAGTATTGTCCGTCGGAATGAACTTGGTCTAAAATCGGTCTAATTGATGTTGTTAACAGGATGCTTTGAGGATGTTCTTGAAAATTTTTTACAAAAGTACGGTCGGAGTCTGGTAATTGATTGTAGTCAGGGAAATCTGTGGCTAGAATTTCTGATTTTTCGGTAACACTCATGTTGACCTCTTGAATGTTGAAAAATTATACTTATAGTTGGTAAATGAGAAATTAATTATGCTATTATATCGTGGCAAACCTCCGATTGCTAGATAGAATATATTAAATAATATGAGTCAGTACAAGTTAATTATTTTTGACTTCGACGGCACTTTGGCAATTACTCACAAAGCTATTGTATTTTGCTTTACCCAAACTTTTGAAAATTTCAATATTGTCCCGCCTGCTGCTGATACTATTATAGGTACGATCGGCATCAATTTACCAAATAGTTTTAAAATTCTCCATCCGGCGATCGAGGAAAGCGCAATTCCCGAATGGGTTGAAACTTACCGCTCTTATTATCGGACTGAAGGTGAAAAGCAGGTAGAGTTATTTAACGGGACAAAGCAAGTCTTGCAGTTGGCGCGTCAGTCTGGATTGAGCCTGGGAGTTTTCAGCAACAAACAGGTTACTTTTGTTAATGTGTTACTAAAAAATTTGAGAATTCACAGTTTTTTTGATTTGATATTAGGTGATAACGGACAAATAATTCCGAAACCAAATCCGACTGCTTTTCACTCGATTATTAAACCGCTGTTCCCGGAGTTGGATAACAGTCAAATTTTAATGGTTGGCGATACAGCGATTGATTTGCTGTTTGCTAAAAATGCTGGGATAGATGTTGGTTGGGCGGCTTACGGATATGGCGATCGCGCTCAGTGTCTCGCCCTAGAGCCGACTTTCGCGATCGACGATATTTCAGAACTTGCTGTGTTCGTTCAAAATTAATTTTTCCTCGGTTTGTTTTAGAGAAGAGTTTGACTCATTTAACTATAAAGGATTTAATTATTTTTTTTACTAGAGCCGGATAATGTAGTTTTTATTTAATTAAAAAAATAAATGAACGAAATTGTAAGCCGCCTAAACTCTGCCAAGTAAACCATACCAGAGATAGAGTTATCGCTGGAACAACTATTATAAATTAACAACAAGGATTCCTTTGAAGGTAGAAGGCAGAAGGCAGAAGGCAGAAGGAAAAAAAACCGAGGGAAGCCAGATTTTATTTAGGTAGAATTTACCGCCCCAATTCTGCATGATAGCCTTTTAACTTCTGCCTTCGGAAAACAGACAATTCTGTTAAACTATAGGGTGTGCTGGCAGTCGGTATCTACAATAAACTCAATTTATAGAAACTCATGCAGATCGATATAAGCATTCCTTCTGAAACGCTATCGCCGACTCGTACTGGCGGCACACCAAATTTAATAGAAGAAGTCTGGAGGCTGTACGATCGCGCCCTGGCAGCTACCAGCAACGGCATCGCGATCGCGGACGCTACCCAGCCGGACAGGCCTATAGTTTACTGCAACGGTGCTTTCGAGCGGATTACAGGCTACAATCGCAGCGAAATAATCGGGCAGAACTGCCGCTTCCTGCAAGGCCCGGATACCGATGGCGCTGCCGTCGATCAAATCCGCGTGGCCCTCAAAGAACAACACGACTGCAAAGTAGTTCTGAAAAACTACCGCAAAGACGGCACCGCCTTCTGGAACGAACTCAGCATCTCGCCGGTGCGCGACAGCAGCGGACTCGTTACCCACTTCATCGGCGTCCAATCTGATATCACCGATCGTAAACAAGCAGAAGAAGCCCTCAAACAAGCCGAGGCAAAATACCGCAGCATCTTTGAAAACGCCACCGAAGGCATATTTCAAACCGCCCCAGACGGGCGCTACCTCAGCGCTAACCAGGCACTCGCCCGAATGTACGGCTACGATTCCCCGTCAGAACTGATCGCAAAATGTTCGGCAAAAAACCTTTACGCCGATCGCACCCGCCGCGCTTCCTTCATGGCAGAAATCAGCAAAAACGGCTCCCTGAAGGAGTTTGAGTCCTGCGTCCGCCGCAAAGACGGCAGCACTACCTGGATCTCGGAAAACGTGCGCGAAGTCCGCGACGAAAACGGCGAACTCCTTTACTACGAGGGAACTGTGGCCGAAATCGTCGCCCGCAAAAAAGCCGAAGCAGCCCTGCGAAATCAAGAATACTGGCTGAAAACCGCGATCAACGCCGTCCCCGACGCGATCAACCTCACAGACAGCGAGGGGCGCTGGCTGATTGCCAACGACTGCGCCCTGCAACTTTTGGGGTGGGAAACCGCAGACTACCAGGGCAAAACTACTGCCGAACTAGCTGCCGCCGCCGATCCCAGAGTCAGAGAAATCCTGCTAACTTGGCAGGAAACCGACGAAACCACCTGGCAAGCAGGCACTCTCACCTCCAGCCGCCAAATAGTCTCCTTGCCTACAGGTGGCAGCAATTTGTTTGAAGTGCGAAAAGTGCCACTGTTCAACCCCGACGGTTCGCGCAAAGGTTTGGCAGTGGCGGGGCGGGACATCACGCAGGAAGTGGCAGCGGATGCAGCTTTGCGAGACAGCGAACAGCGGTTTCGGGCAATTTTTGAACGCGCTGCGATCGGCATGGTAGTCGCTACCCTCGAAGGTGTTGCGATCGCCACTAATCCGGCATTTCAAGCCATGCTGGGGATCTCGGAAGCTCAACTGCGGGGTGTCGGCCTCGACGACTGCGCGCATCCGGAAGACGCACAAACTTCGCGCGAGTTGCGCCAACAGTTGGCCGCGGGCTTGCGCGAAGCTTACCAAATCGAGAAGCGCTACCTCCGCCAAGACGGCAGCATCAGGTGGGGACGCCTCAGCGCCTCTGTTATCGACAGCAGTCAGGGAACGCCACAGTTTATTTTGCAAATGGTAGAGGATATTACCGATCGCAAAGAAGCCGAGTCAGCTTTGTTCCAAAATGAGGCTAAGTGGCGATCGCTAATTCTCAACAGTTCCGACATCATTACTATTCTCGACGCCAGCGGTCGCATTGTTTACGAAAGCCCTTCTGTAGAAAGAGTTTTAGGCTACGAACCCGATGAACTCGCCGGTCAAATTGCTCTCGATTTGATCCACCCTGACGACCTTGCCTCGGTGATTTCCGACGCCGAAAAACTGATCGCAAATCCAGGCGATCCGATCGCCCTAGAAGGTCGGTTCCGCCGCGCTGACGGTTCTTGGTGTTTTCTCGAAGGTGTCGGCATCAACTTGCTAGCAGACCCCGCTGTGAAAGGAATTGTGATCAACTCCCGCGACATGACGGCGCGCCGGCAAGCAGAGTATCGCCTCAGCAAAATCAACGAGTGCTTTTTGGGATTCACCACCGACGCCGCTGATAACATCCAGCGGCTGACATCCTTAGCCGGCGAGCTTTTGGGCGGAAGCTGCGCCATCTACAGCCGCGTCGGTGGCGGTCTGCTGCGGGCGATCGGGACTTGGCAAGCGCCGCCGGACTACCCGCTAGTCGATCGCGCCGAGGGCCACATCTGCACCGACGTATGCAGCAAAGGAAGCGATCGGGCTGTTGCGATTCCTGACTTGCAGAGCACGATCTACGCCCAAACCGATCCCGCTGTCATCCGCTACCAACTGCGAAGCTATCTGGGACAAGCAGTGCGGCTGGGCGGCAATTACGTGGGTGCGCTGTGCCTTCTCTACACTGAGTCGATGATCGCGCCCACAGAAGCCGACTGCAAGCTGATCGGAATTATTGCTGGGGCGATCGGAGTTGAGGAAGAACGGGCCGCCGCCGCCGATCGCGATCGGCAAAAATCCCAAGAATTGCAAACAGCTTTGCGCGAATTGCAGCAAACTCAAATGCAGTTAGTACAAACCGAAAAAATGTCTTCCCTCGGACAGGTGCTAGCAGGAATTGCCCACGAAATTAACAACCCAGTTGGCTTTGTCGCCGGCAACCTCTGCCACGTCCGAGGCTACGTTCTAGACTTATTAGAAATCGTGCAAGTCTATCAAGAAGAGTACCCAAATCCCCCAGCAAAAATTCAGCAACAAGCCGATGATATAGACTTAGAATTTCTAGCAGAAGACCTGCCAAAATTGCTCAATTCAATGCAGACCGGATGCGAGCGAATTGTAGAAATTATTCAAACTCTCCGCAATTTCTCGCGGGCGGACGAAGCGAAAATCAAGACTGCCGACATTCACGAAGGTTTAGAAAGTACCTTGTTAATGTTGAACAGTCGCCTGAAAGCAAAACCCAACTGGCAGGGCATTAAAGTGATTAAAAAATACGGAGAACTGCCGCAAATAAACTGTCATCCCGGACAGTTAAATCAGGTATTTATGAATGTATTGGCAAATGCGATCGACGCCTTGGAAGAAAGCAGCAACCAAGCAAAAGACACCGCAGATGATACCTTTCCTACTATCACGATTCAAACTGAAACGATTGATAATCAGAGCATTTTAATTCGGATTAAAGACAACGGTCAGGGCATTCCCGAAGATCATATTGTGCGTTTGTTTGACCCGTTTTTCACCACAAAACCCGTAGGTAAAGGCACAGGTTTGGGTTTATCAATTTCGCACCAAATTGTCGTTGAAAAACACAACGGCCAATTGCAGTGCCTATCAGAACCCGGTAAAGGTACTGAATTTATCATCGAAATTCCAATTCGTTGACATCAGGACGACGCTAATTAGGATATCATGCTTGATAGGATGGGTATTTTTATCCCAATCCGCTTTAAAAAACCCTTGATAAGACTGGTTGAAACCGCTCATACCCAATCGAAGTCCGAGTCCAGACTGACTAAGAAATAAACGGGGTATTTAAGCCGAATTTGGTATTAGACGAACATGAGAGGCAACAAGTGCTTGGATATCAAATCTGTTAGCATCGCAATTATTCCTACCTCTATTCTCGACCTCTGCGTTAACCAGCGTCAATCCCTTGTCATCTGCAGTTAATAAATTATATTTTCAAAACCGCAGATACAGGTAGATAAACACAAATTAACGCAGATGAATTCTCTTAATTTCGCTTGCACCATCCATCGGTGATTGTTGACTGTTGACTGGATTTGACTATTCCGATGCAACCGAAATTGATATGGCACCCTACCCTAATGCGGTAAGTTGTTTCAGGCGTACCTTACATATAGCAGTTTTCAACTGAGTCACGTAATCTACACTCAGCGCCCCATTACCCATTATTAATGTGTACCTGACTCAACTGAAAATACTATAATTAGGTTCAAGTCAGCCCTAATTTACTTAAAAGCTAAACTGAGTCCGCAAATTGCCCACAAAAATTGTCGGGTTGTTATCGAAATTATTGGCATTGCCGATCGCATAAAATGCTGGCACGATCGAAACATGGTCGGTGATAGGAAAATAATAAGTTGCCTCAATTTCGTACTGCGTGCCACCGTTACCCCCGCCAGAAATCAGAAATCTCCGACCGCCAGTAAAGTCAAAAGGTACTAAATATGACACCGTAAGCAAAGCTCCTTCTTTGAACAAATCGGGAAATGCAAGTCCTAACTGATAAGATTGATTTTTGATCGTGCCGTCCGGTCGGTTAGTCTTGGGAAATATGTTGGTTTCGGCGTAGCCGTAGCGGCCGAAAAGACCAAAGCGGCGAGTGACTAACCAATCGAAATTGAAACTATAAGTATTCGCAGTCGAATTACCCAGGCGGCCACCAAAACCGTCATCTGCCACACCGTTTAACGGCTTGCTGTTAGGAGATCCAATTAAGCCGCCGATTTGCTGGATGTTTGAACGGCTGTACAAAAAGCGCAAATTAGTCCGATCGCTCGGACTGAATGTTAATTCTGCTGTAGTCGTATTTGTCCCACCAAACAAGCCTTGAGACGGATTGGAAGCGGAATTAAACACGGAAGTTGGCAAAAATTCTGTACTCTCGCCCAAATAGCCAAAACGCAGTTTCAATGCGCGGGCGATATCCCACAAAACCACAGCACCGGCACCGCGTCTGGTAGCGCTTAACAAAGGGCTGTTGTTAGAATTAAAGCTGCTCGCACCGTCTACGAAAAAGTTAAACCGATTGTTGTCAAAGTAGCGGTAGAAATTAATCCTCGGCCCGACTACTACTTGGAAGCGGTTGCTAAGCGGGAACCGATAGGAAAGTTCTCGCAGGGTAACTTCATTGGGATTCACCCCAGCAGTCTGGTCGAGAAAAGGAGTGCCAAAGGTATTGAACAGGCCCGTAGAAGTATATTGGTTGGCTGGGGAATTGCCGTTACCTACAGCTAGCTGTGTAATCAATTCGTCTTTCCCTGTAAAGGAAGTAGTGAGAGTCAACCAAACTAATTGGCTGAAAGTGATTTCTGGATCATCGTCCACTCTCTGCACAATTGGTCTATTGGTGACTGGATCGCGTCCGGCTACTCGATCGAGCGGAGCAGCATTTCCATTTGTTGCTTCAACTCGGACTCGATCGCCCGCAAAAGCTCCAGTCAGGTTAAACCAAGCAAATCCGTTGAGTTTAGTAGTAGTTGAAAATTGGTTTGCCTCCAATTCGGCAGTGCGGGCTTCTAAAGCATCTACTCGACCGCGCAATGTAGCTAATTCTGCTGCAAATTCTTCTTGCAATCTTTGCAAAGCAAGTAAATCTTCTCGCTTGACTAAATTACCAGTAGAACCGCCAAGTTGTTTGGTAATTTGGTCTAAGCAAGCGTTTAATCCGGCGGCAAATTCGTAGCGAGTCATTGCTCGATTGCCTCGGAATGTGCCGTCTGGATATCCCGCAATGCAGCCGTATCTTTCTACTAAGGATTGCAAGGCTTGAAAAGCCCAATCTGTCGGCCGCACGTCGGAGAGTTGGGAAACAGATGTGACTTGTGCTGCGTCTTCTTGTATGCTGAGGTCATCAGCGTTTCCCGTCTCGCTGCTGATGTCGGCAACTTTGCTGGCTTCAGCAACTTTTTGAGATTGAGGAGAGTTTGCAATTTCTAACTCCTGTGGGGGCAATTCGCGAATTGCCTCCGTTATTTCTGGGGTTGTTGTTGCACGATCGACTGTTGCTATATCTTGTTTGGGTAAAGCACGATTCACCCATGCTATATCTGTTTGAGGTAAAGCACGATCGACTGTTGCTGCATCTGTTTCGGGTAAAGCGCGATCGACTGTTGCTATATCTTGTTTGGGTAAAGCACGATTCACCCATGCTGCATCTGTTTCGGGTAAAGCGCGATCGACTGTTGCTATATCTGTTTGAGGTAAAGCACGATCGACTGTTGCTATATCTTGTTTGGGTAAAGCACGATTCACCCATGCTATATCTGTTTGAGGTAAAGCGCGATCGACTGCTGAGTTAGTCTCTGCGGTAATCGCCGCTAACTGCGGTATCTCAATCTTACCTGCTGCCAGCGCTGCATCTGGGGTAGCCGTAGGGACGGCACTCGCTTCTAGCGCAACTTCTGGAGTTGAGGTATCCTGAATTTGAGCTGTTGCTGCGATCGGCCCCAAAGGCACTGCCGCACCAGAAATCAAGAAAGACAGCCAAAAAGCTTTAACAGAGGTTGCATTATTCACCATAAAACTCACACCACTTGTTGAAAACTAAATCTGGCCAAGCTTAACCGATAAGCTTGCTTATAAATGTAGTTGGTTTAACAAATTCTTATAAATAGTTAAAATTATTTTAGGAAGCGATCGATTCCCAATCCCTAATCACTGATGACTACTGACTAATTCCCAAAATGAAGTTTTTATTAGTTACAGATTTAGACCACACGCTAGTCGGAGATGACGAAGCAACTCAAGTTTTAAACCAGCGCTTGCAATCAAAATTGCGATCGCAAATTTGTTTGGTTTACGCTACCGGGCGTTCTCATGCTTCAACTTGCGAATTAATTGCCCAAAAGCAACTGCTAGAACCCGACTATTTGATCGCAGGTGTAGGCAGCGAAATTTACCAAAACGGAACCCTCGATTTAGATTGGGCGGAGTATCTTTCTCAAGACTGGGATAAAATGGCGATCGCCTCTTTAGCTCAGCAGTTTTCCCAGCTTAAACCCCAATCCCCAAAAGAACAAAATCCTTGGAAAATCAGTTATTGTTTGGAACCAGCAGCAGAAAATAGCTCGACTGTCCAGGCTTTGCAGCAAAAGTTAACTGAATCGGGGCTGCCAGCTCAAATCATTTTTAGCAGCAATAGTGATGTGGATCTTTTACCGCAAACTAGCAATAAAGGCAATGCCCTTACTTATTTACAAAAGCGCCTCCAAATTCCATCTGAGGCAACATTAGTTTGCGGTGATTCTGGCAATGATATTAATATGTTTGAACAGGATGTCCGGGGAGTAATCGTCGCTAATGCTATGTCAGAACTCTTAAAATGGCATCGCGAATTTGGCACTGAAAATCATTATTTAGCTGGTTCTGCTTGCGCTTGGGGAATCATGGAAGGAATGGCATATTTTTGGGAATTGTGATTACCAAAAATTCGGTTTGGTTTGTAGTTAGCTGTGAAGTCCTCAGTACAAACGCACCCCAAGCACCCCAAGTCCTGCAAACCGTTAAAATCTGTTCAGGAATCTCAACCGCCTATCGATCGAACCTGCGAGTTGCGATACCATCAGCGTGTACTGCTTTATCAAAGCTAATCGAACTTAACTTTAGCTACCTCAAGCGAGTTGAAGTTTATTTCCTAGCCTTTTGGGCCCAACGTAGTGGAGGGAGTCGGCTATCCCCCGATCGCCAAAGGTTCTATAGTTAAGTGTAGCGCCTCAACCGAAATTACTTTCTCTAGGAGAAGTTATTTTTCTAGATGAGGAAGATGTAGGTTTAGCTCACATCTTGCACCATTCTCACTTAAAAAGCCTTTCGTGCCTGTTCCACAAAGAGTGAAGTTCTGGTGGAGTGGGCAGGATATCCCGCCCATAAAAGGCTTATTGAGAAGGGTGCAACATCTCAGTTGAGTCAACTATTTGCCCCTTTAGTTCAGTTCGCGAACGCACCGCCAAATGGAACAAAATACTTTACCCGTAGAGGTGATTCTCTCTCACCCCCGCCAATATTTAGGTAGCATTCGGCTGGATTGGACGCCGCAACCGGGGAACTATCTAGATTTAGAGGGACAAACCTACGCTGTCTTGGAACGCCACCACCGCTATCAACTCAAATCCGGCCGCTACCGACTGCAAAAAATTGCCCTGTACGTGCAGTCGGCCACACCGCCGACGGAAAGAACTTTTGTAAGCGGTATCTGGGTTATCGGAGATGCTAGCTGTCGCTTTAATGCTCGATCGGAAATTTTGCGCTGTGCTGTCAATCCCAATGGCCCGTGCAACTGCTGCTGCGATTACCAAGAAACTATCAAAACCAACTAGCAACTCTCGAATCGAATTTAACTTCTTCAGGAAGGCAGTAATCTATCTTCTGATAGCTGTGGAGCACCTCGCGAATGCCAGTATGAATCAAATTTTCTATGTGCAGCAACTGCTCCGAAGAACAGCGAACCTGAACTGTTTGGTTTGACACAGACTCGCCGGAGTCGATCGCAGTATATCTATTAGGAACTCGGCTGAGCACATAAGCAATTAAATCTTGTCGCAATCCCGAAGGCGAAAAAGCTTGTTGGTATGGGTGCTTCGGATAAGACTCCAAGATAATTTCTACTTCCTCTGTGACTACAGCTAAGGTAATATTGACAAGATTTTTCTGCATTTTCCCCGTCCCCAAACACTCGTTAACTAATATTTTCGTGACCGTTCTCGATCTCGTCTGATTTCTCATGAATTTTAACCGGCTAATACCGCCAATCGTTCTTCGGTAATCATCAGCTCGAACTCGGAACTTACCTCTTCTATAACCCGCAGCACGTAGCAGGGAATCTTGTCCGATAAAATAGCACTTGCCACCGTACCAGTGTGAATTTCTAAGACTGCTTCAGCAGCAGCTTCAAACATCAGTCGCTGTCCCGGAAACATCACTCTTTCAAAGTACCAATTAGGAATGTTCCCAATCCGAACCACTTGAACTAGGTTGGTAACATTTGCGTAATAGCACAGAATCTGGTTGTTACCTTTATAAGATAGCTGATCAGACATTGAAAAAATCTCCACACTCTTTCAAAAACTTACTGAGACTTGGCTTTGCCTGTTAGTGGCAATTGCGAGTTTGGCTCTCGATCAAACGACCGACTTATTTTTGGGGTGTTATTCGAGATCGCAAATCACATCTTCAGTTATTAATTTTTGTAGCTTTGAGTTATCCTGCCAACACTTAGAGGTATGGCGCATAAACTCCGTTTTTCCAGATTTAAAAACCCGGTTTGTTTGGTATGCAGGGCCTAGGTCCTGACTTATTGAGGTTGGTTGTGCTGTAGCAGCAGTTAATTGAAAGTACCGTCACTTTCCCGAACTCTCCTGACAACAGATTCACTCTTTGGCAGCGGAATGGTGCTGAGAGTGTGATCGGCCTTCAAATCCAGAGCTTCGAGTAAACTTTATCTAAAAAATATGAGGAAATTATGAAGACCATCATTTTTTTTGATAAATATACTTTTGCCGAAGCAGGGATTACAACACTTAGGCAAAAACCTGGTTTTTTACCCAAAAACTTGGCTGCATCTGTCATCCGGGGTTAAAAAACCAGGTTTCTGAGGGAACTCTGCGTCAATCTTGGATTAGCAGGCCGAAACCGGGTTTTTTAGCAAAAAACTTCGCTGCATCTGTGATTCCGGGTTAAAAAAAACCGTTTTTGACACAAGTGTGCGTAACTTCTGGCGGGGTTATTCGGCCTGTAAATACGGTATTAGCCGATCGGCTTTGCGGGTAACAAAAAACCCCGACTCCCTGAGATCATCTCTAGAACTTCTAGGGAATCAGAGTTTAAATTAACCAATCACCGATCGATCTCAAAGCTAAATTAAAAAAATGAGGAAATTATGAAAATAACAGGAAAAACTAGAACTTTCCTGGACGCATAAACCCGGTTCAATAACATAATTTCATGATTTTTGCAAGAATCAAGGGAATGAGAAAGCGGATTTTTGATCGTCATCCGGTTTTAATGCCCCCTTGATTCTTCCGTCGGGCTGGGCTGACTTTGTTGGTCTAGTAGCGGTTTCAACTGCCGAGTTTGATCTGCTATCTGCGATCGAATTTTACCCCAGTTTAAAGCAACGGTTCCCAACCCAGAATTTCCGCCACTTGCTGTGCCAAATTCAAAGGATCGAAAGGCTTTGCAATCACCCCCGCTACCCCCAAATCAGCAAATTCGCTCAAATCCATCGCCTGCACCTTAGCCGTCAGGAAAATCACCGGAATCCCGCGAGTAGCCGCATTGTTTTGCAGCAAACCAAACAGAGTAGGTCCGTCCATATCCGGCATCATCACATCTAGCAGAATAGCGTCAGGGAGTTGAGTTTCAGCTAAAAGCAATCCTTGGCCGCCGTCGGGCGCGCTTAGTACCGTCCAGCCGCCTAAATGTTCCAGACAGGTCTGAATCACGCTGCAAAGGTTTTTTTCATCATCGATTACCAGAATGCGTTTTGCTGACATAATTAAAACTCAAATTTTAAATTAATCATGGTAAACTAATCATCGTAAACTGAAAAATGACTTTTGCACCCTGGCTCATCAACCCGCTTTATTCACAGATGTAGCAACAGGAAGAACCAATAAAATAAAGAGTTTCAGCAATTAAAAACGTCCTAATCGTCGGGAACGGTTGCTATATTTTGCAGATCCCCTACTTAAATCGAGAACAGAAAAATCGAAATATCACCCTCGCCAACTCACCCTCCCCGCGTGGGTTGCCAGGAACTTGAGCTTTCGCGAGATCTTATCAAAGCAATCTCAAACCTCCAAACTTTTTCCCCCTTCGCCTTCCAACGGTGCAGGCACTGTGAAATAGAAACTGCAGCCTTGTGAGACAACACTTTCGACCCAAATTCTGCCGCCGTGCTGCTGTACTATGCTGCGACAGATAGCCAAACCCAAACCCGTACCTCCTTTTTGGCGGGAGTCAGAAGCATCGACCTGTTGAAACCGTCCAAAGATAGTTTCTAGTTTATCTGCAGGAATCCCCCGCCCTCGATCTTTGACTTCAAATAAAACCCGATTGCCCAAATCTTCAACCCTGACAGTTACTGTACTCCCTGAAGCGGAAAATTTAATCGCATTGCTCAACAAATTTACCAGCAGTTGAACGATTCTGTCGGGGTCAGCCCAAATTTGGGCTGACCCCGACAGAATCGACAAATCAATGTTATTTTCAGCAGCCAAAGAAAGTACAGCTTCAGCAGACTTCCGCATCAAAACCTGGGCATCGCACCACTGCTTGACGAGGATAACTTGGCTCGAATCGAGCCGCTCTAAGTCGAGAATATCGTTTACCAAACGCACTAACCGTTCGGTATCGCTCGAAGCGATGTCTAACATCTGTTTGGCAGTTTCCGGTTTACTTTTCAGTACCCCAGCCGCCAGCAAACCTAAAGAACCGCGAATGGACGCAAGCGGAGTTCGCAGTTCGTGGCTGACAATCGAAATAAACTCATTTTTCATTTTTTCAATTGCCCGACTTTCTGTGATATCTGTAACTGTGCCGACGTGACCAATTAGTTGAGATCTGTCGGAAAAAATCGGAGCTGTTTTAAGCCGACAAAACCGAATGGTTCCGTCTCGCTGGATGTGGCGGAATTCGCAGGAAAATTCCCCATCTAGCGATTGCGATTGGGACCACTTAGACAGAATTAGTTTGAGGTCTTCGCGGTGAACAAACCGCATCCAGCCATTGCCTAAAGCTGCTGCCGGTGCGAAGCCGCCAATTGCTTGACAGCGGGGATTTGTATAGGTACATTTCCCCTCAGTATCGATTTTGAAAATGCCCACGGGGGAACTCTCGCTCAGAGAGCGAAATAAAGCTTCGCTTTCCTGAAGTTCTGCTTGAGAGCTTTCTAGTTCTCTGGTTCGCTGCAAAACTCGCATTTCTAACTGTTCGTTGAGCTGTTGGAGGGCGGCTTCAGCAAGTTTGCGATCGCTAATATCCCGGTGCACTGATACCCAGTGGGTAAATTCACCATTTTCGTCCGCTATGGGCACAATGCTCATTTCTACCCAAAATTCCGTCCCGTCTTTGCGGTAATTGATCGAGTCAACCCGCACAGGCTGCCAGGTTTTCAAAGCTGTCCGAACTCGATGGAGACTGGCGCGGTCTGTTTTTTCTCCTTGCAAGATGCGTGGCGTTTTGCCCACAACTTCTTCTAGCGTATAGCCAGTCATCCGCGTAAAAGCTGGGTTGACATAAATAATTCGCGGGCCCGGTTCCTCAATCGGTTCAGCTTCGGTAATTAACACGGCGTCGTTTGTGGTGGTGACTGCTGATTCCAACAGGCGCAACTGCAATTCTCTAGCTTTGCGATCGGTAATTTCTGTAACTGTCCCCACCATCCGCACTGCATCGCCGGCTTCGTTGTAAAAAAACTTACCTTTTCCCTCGATCCAGTGAATGCTGCCGTCGGGCCAAACCACGCGGTATTCCAGAAAGTAATCTGCTCGCTGGGCCAGGGTCTGATTTATAGTATTATCCGTATTTTTTAAATCTTCTGGGTGAATGCAAGCTGCAAAACTTTGATAAGTTCCCGCAAAAGTTCCCGGGGTCAACCCAAACAACTCTTCGTGTTCCCTCGACCAAACAATGCGATTTTTCTGCAAGTCCCAGTCCCAAAATCCGATTTTGGTAGCCGACAAAGCTAAGCTAAGCTGCTGATTCGTTTTCCGCAACTCCATGCTAGTAATAGCAACCCGTAGTTCTTGGGCTATTTCGATTTCGCACCGCTGCCAAGGCAAAGATTTTAACCTAACAGTTTCTTGCCACAAGTCAAAGGAATTGCGAGGAGACAGCGGCCGACTGCCATCCGGTTTAAATTCGATTTCCCCGTCTGGTTTGCCGGCCCAGTTGACAGTTTGAATTGTTTCGGGACGGAACCACAAAATGTAATAATTTTGCATTTCGGACATGGCAAGGACGAGCAAACCGCTAGCAACTTCTTTAAACTTCTGCGAGGGCGGATACAGTTTGGAGAGAGAATCTGTATGAAAAATATCATTATTTATTTGAGTTTTTATCCAAGCAATTAAGTTTTCTATTTCTAGCAATTCCGGGGTGTTGCCGATGGTTGTTAAATTTTCATTTGCACACACAACTCCACCAGTAGCGCCCACTAAGGTCAGCAATTCATCTCCGGATTTAAGTAAACCTTCTACAAACCAGTGTGATTGAGGAATTTTGGTAATAAACTTATGGCAATTTTCTTTTAAATAAATTGCATATTCCCAATT
Organism: Microcoleus sp. AT3-A2; assembly: GCF_036705685.1. Taxonomy (NCBI): domain Bacteria; kingdom Bacillati; phylum Cyanobacteriota; class Cyanophyceae; order Oscillatoriales; family Microcoleaceae; genus Microcoleus; species Microcoleus sp. AT3-A2. The sequence continues at coordinate 75,653 of NZ_JAUBVF010000019.1, read as the reverse complement.
TTCGCTATCTTGTTTGTAGCTAAGTTCTAGATTCACAAACTTGGCTAGCAGTTCGCAAGCCTTTCTTGTTTCGTAGCTGACATACTTTCGTGTTGGGTGGTGACAGGCGATCAATCCCCAGAGTTTTTGATCTTTGATTAATGTCAAGGTCATGCTAGCACCAATGTTCATATTTTTGAGGTATTGAACATGGCAAGGGGAAACTGTTCTCAACAAAGAGAAGCCCAGATCCAGGGGGCGACCGGTCAGCGGATTGCAGTGAGGAATTAGTTCTACAGGCTGACAGTTAATATCGGGGATAAACCGAATTAAATTCATGGTGAACAGGTTTCTTGCCTGGGGGGGAATATCGCCAGCCGGATAGTGCAGTCCCAATAAAGGAGCCAAACTTTCTACTTTGTCTTCGGCGACAACTTGCCCCGCACCTGTGGCATCAAATTGATAGACCAGGGCTCGATCGAAACCGATCATCCTCCGCACTTCTTCAACTGCTGTCTGACACAGCACTTGCAGGTTTGGTGTTCTGTGGATTTTGTCTACTGGCTCTTGGACTAAATGATAAAAATTGAAAGCATCGCTAGGTTGTGGGGAAACAGCCGACTCGAGTTCAAGAATTAATGCTGAACTAGATTGATGCAGCGTCCCCTGAAAAAAAGACTGGCGGTTTTGACTTTTGAATGATAGTCTGATACCGTTAGATTGATCGCCGTTTTCAAATAAAGCTTTTTCTATAGCCTCAATTTCCTCAGTTGCGACAAATTCCTGTAAAAATTTGCCCAAAAGTTCTTCGGCATAAATGCCGAGATCCTCAAAAATATTGTTACTAACTTGCAAAATTTTTAACTCAGGAGGTTCCAGCACTAAAAGGATGCCATGAGGTTGGATCGCAGCCGGGGCGTAAATTAGTTCGCAGTCGCTGTCATTGAGATTGTCTGTGTCTGAGGGCAATACCATTGCTTTCATCTGATTAATAATTCTCTAAATTAGTCTGTGTTCTTGATCGGCGGGCAAGCATCAATCAACAGCACCGCGTCGAAATCACACAATCTAACAATCCCAAGTCTTGGCGAAGGCTTCCTGATTTGTTGCGGACACGCACTGCATATTTGCTCCTAGTTATACCAGTTTAAAAAAAGAATACAACTGTAGGTACGTGCTCGAAACCCATATCTCATCAGTCATTCCCAGTTCTTCACTTCTTTAATTCTTTAATCTTTTAAATCTAAAATGGGATTAGCGCTGTGCCTGAGCCAGTCTGTTTCTGAGTTGAGTCCGCTCCAAACGATTCAGGAGGCGAGCAATTAATTCCGGTTTCACGATCGGCTTATTCACGTAGTCGTCAGCACCTGCGACAAACATTTGGCGCACTATTTCCGATTCGGAATGAGCTGTCAAAAATAGTACGGGGAGCTTGCTCCAGCGCAAATCGTTGCGAACTGCCAAACACAGCTCGATACCGCTGTAACCGGGCATCTCCACATCTAAAATTAGCAAATCCGGACAAGTCGTTTCGAGTACCTCCCAGAACTTTTCGGGATCGTCCAATGTTGTTACTTGAAATCCCCAAGGTTGTAGAATCACTTGCAGTGCAGCCAATAGATCCACGTCATCGTCTACCACCATAACTTTAGCTTCAGCAGGGCCCGTCTGGTCGAGTAGTTGGGCGACTGCTTTGAGTATATCTGCTGGGGGCATAGATTTGTGTAAAAAGCCCGAAGCTCCCAAACGAGCAACTTCTATTCGATCGCTCAATTGATTGTGCCCGCTAAAAACCATCACCGGAATTTCGGGCTTTTCACTGCGGAGTTCGGCTAGGAGAGAAAGTCCGTTTTCCTGAGATTTGGAAAATGTCAAATCCAGCAAAATCGCGTCGGGAGGCTGTTGAGAAATCGCATTTCTTGCCGCTTGCGGAGAGTTGGCAACTTCTATCTGGAAGCCGGAACCGGATGCTACTGTTTTCAGTTGATCGCTCCCAAAAGTATCATTATCAACAATCAGCATTCGGCGCTTTTGGGAAACCGCAGGAACCAAATCGCCTTCGGGTTCGGATGAGGGGTGATCGAATATCTGTTTGAGCTTATGCAGAAATCCCTCAATCTGCTGAGCCGTCCCCGGTTTGAAAATGTTTTCAGGCTTGAACAAATGTTCTATCTGGCGCGCAACTTCCGAACCTTTCGGCAGCCCTAACGTTCCCAAAGAACCGACTAATTTGTGAGCTTGAGCCTGGGCTTCCTCGCGCACTTCGCCCTCCAAGCTTCCGTTTTTCAGTTGAGCGATCGCGCGATCAAATATCGCCACCTTTTCTATAAAATTAGCTTTTAAATTTCCCCGCATTTGGGCAATCGCATTCAATACTTTGAGGCGGCGCTCGTCTTTGTTTAATTCCGGGTTCGACCCGCTGGATTCAGTAGATAAAGTCTCTTGAGTTTTAGCAGTTTCTGCCGTTTCCTGCCCAACTTGTTGCCTCTCAATCTCCTCCGGCAGACTTTTGAGCCGATAGCCCAATCCGTAAACCGTTTCCACTAAATCTACAGTCATCCCGGCTGCTTTCAGCTTCTGCCGCAGCCCCTTGATGTGAGCGGTAACGGCTTCTTCTTGAGGAAATTCGCCTGCCGACCAAATGCGATCGAGGATGGCGCTGCGACTGAAAATGCGCCGGGGATTTCTCAGGAAAAGTTCTAGCAAATTGTACTCTTTGGGAGTCAAGTGCAGCACTTTTTCGGCATAAGTTACTTCGGTAGTGTCTGGGTTGACTTGCAGTTTTTCCCAGGTCAAATTTGTACTTGACAAAGTTGCCTTACCCCGGCGCAGCAAAGCCCGAATTCGAGCGATTAATTCTTCGAGATTAAAGGGTTTGACCACATAATCGTCTGCACCCGCCTCTAAACCTTGGACTCGATCGTTGCTGCTATCTAGGGCTGTCAGCAGTAAAATCGGCATTTGGCAGCCGGACGATCGCAATTTCCGACACAAACTAATGCCGTCGAGTTTAGGAATCAGCACATCCAAAACAATCAGGTCGTAATCGTATGCCTGTACCAAATGCAACGCTGTTTCACCGTCTGCTGCCGCATTCACATTGTAATTGTGAGACTCCAGCGCTTGAGTCAGCAAACTGACTGTAACTGTGTCATCTTCTACCAGCAGGATTTTCATAAACGTCACCTGTCCTTCCAACTATTCTTGGAATTTTTTAGCGGTTTTTGGGGCTAATTAAATAGCCTTTTTACAACTGAAGGGAAATTTCTTCCACCTTCAGTATAACAAATAGTATTCTTGAAATAGAATAATTGTACATTATTATTTTGATTCTATTTGTTTTCCTCTCCAAATGCTTCATTAGATTCAGGGTGGGATTTTATGGCTTTTTGGACTTCAGCGCCTGCTGAATCTTTTGAATCAGATATTGCGAGGAATCTTGATGTTTAACTAATTCTTCCAACTCAGAAACTGCTACTTCTGCGTGTTCTATCTCTCGAACTAAAGAATCAGCGGTAACACTTTTTATGACTCCCAAAGGTTCTTGGATAGCGGTGTGTGAATTGAAATTTTTTTCCGCTATTAATTCTTCCAACTCTAACAGCGCCATTTCTGCGCGATCGATCTTGATCGTCACAGATTTAGCCACATTAGCACCCGCTCTTGCTGCCTCCGTGAGTTCGTGAACTCGAAGTTTAAACCGGCTGGCAATTTGCTCCATTTGAGTCCCTAATTCAAACGTTTTACTTGCCAGTCTGCCAATTTCTAGACTCACTTTGCTCAGACCGCTGGGCTGACTTCCCATTTGATTGGTAACTACAGCCACCTGTACTGCTAAATGCCTGACTTGTTCGATCGCCTCCCGGATGGTTCGGGAAGTGCGATTAACCGTTTCTAAATCATTAGCTATTGCTTTGCCCACGCCCAAAATTTTATCTGTATTGTTGCAAATAGAATTAGCACCTTGAAAAGTAGCTTGAAATGCTTGGCGACCTTCCGAAGAAATTAGTTTCGCAATTCTCACAAATCGCTGATTCATTTGAGCAATTTCTTCAGCTTGTTTGACCAGTGCCACTTGCTGGGAACTGGGATTGGTCTGCAACTTTTCTGTTTGACGTTGGTAGATTTTTAAAAGCTCATTACATTCGTGAACCTTAGCCTGTTCTTGTTGAAGTAGAGCCAAATATTTGTGTCTTTCTACTCGGTATTTTTGAATAAGTTTGTTAGCTTGCGCTAAAAGCTTTGACTGGGCAATTACCAGAACTTTAACGTCTAAAAGGCGGTGGCTCTGGTCTTCCATTACCACAATAATCGGTTCATAAATCAAGTCTTTGTGCCTGTTGAATGAGGCTTGCACGGCATCGTCAATTTTCCAGTTTTCCGAAAGCAGCAAAGGCGGAATTCTAATAAAATCTAACAAGGCTCGAATCGGGTGTGACCCGTAAAGTTCTACGCGATCGGGAAAACTCATTTGCTCTCGAAATTTGACGCGAGAAATCATGCCCAATACCTGTGATTCATGAGTAATAATGACTCCCGGCAGGTCGGGTTCTTGCTCAAATCTTTCAGCCACTACCTGTCCTAGAGTTGCAGCGCTCACTTGGAAGTCGTGACACGGCAGATGTCCGATCGTGAAATCGGGGGTGAGTTGAGTTGGATTGCTCATTTACCCGGATAGTGTTAAGTACAAGTTAACAAATTATATATTAATATTATACTGGAATAAGATTGTTGAAAGTAGTCAACGACCCAGCACGGGAGTGACTGGGCTTCGGGCCTAAAACTTCATTTTTAGTTGAGCAGCCTGATACCTTTGATGTCTAGGTTTTTTGAGTAATTACACCAAGCGGATGCGTAGCTAGTCCCCTGTTCTGTCGTTAAGGGTTAAACATTTTTATTTGGGTTAAGGACGTGCCATTAGCCGAATCAGCTCAGAAAACAAAGGCGCGTGCTAACTTCACCCCAGCAATGGGAGTAGAATTGCTTAGTTTCCCTCAACAACCCGGTTCACAAACACAACCAGAAGCGATCGATGATACCGCCGTATCCCTTCCCCCCGTTTCCTCTGACCGCTTTCGCCCTCGTAAAGCGCTGCAGCGGGGATCACTCGCCCAGAAGAAAAATGACAACTATAACAAGAAATTAGCTCTCTGACCGAAAGCATCCAGGATACAAGCCTCCGGATTCATTCCTTCGCAGACTCAGGACCCAGAAATAAAAAACCTGTATCCGATGAAACTTTCCCCCCGAATTTATCTGTCGGCTCAATGCTTCAATCTCAAATCTAAAATCTCAAATCTCAAATCGATTGACCCCGAGGCCTTCTATTACCTACTTTCTGACTACTGTCATCTCAAGTCTGTTGGATGAGCGGCCTCTGCTTTGCCCCAGGTTCCGTCCTCACCACAGGGGCACTCATATTTTGTTCTTTAAAACAACCGGGAAAATATCTAGATTGAAACCAAAAACCTTAAATCGGACTTTGCCGCTAGCAACCTTTGAGGCTGCTTACCAGTTGTTACAGCAAATGGCTGAAATCCCAGGGGCGATTTGGCTCACCGACGATGCGATCGCGGATTCTCAAAATGTGGAAAATTCGTCGGAAAGGTTTGCAGCAGTGGTATCAGAGCATTTTAGCGCGCTGCTGCGGGGCAATCTATTAGATGAGTTCGCAACCAACGGACACAAACACAGCGAAAAAAATCTCCATTCGCAATTGAATGTGCAGTTGACTTTCGACCCCGGGGCGATCGCCAATTTCCTGTCTCCTCTCGCAGACAAACTCGCAGAAATAATGCCCGCACCCTCGTGGCAAATTGACATTCGCGCCCTCAAACAAGCAATTACAAATATACAGCCCAACTCGGCAGTTATTCAAAGCGAATTCACCCTAAATTTGCTGGATATTCTCGCTACTAATGCCAGCCAAAATAATCGCCTGCCCATACACAGCCAAACAGAAATAGAGGAAAAATCAGCGCCCAAAGTTATAGATCCAGAAACGCTACAGAGCCAGATTGCCGAAGCCGTCAATCAATTACAAATTGCCAGTCCCTGCATTTCATTTTGTCAGCCAGTAGAAGATGCTTTGCAGCAGCAGCTTGAACAAGAGCGACTTTTGAATCAGGTCACAACTCAAATCCGCCAGAGTTTGGAATTGCCTGTAATTTTGTCAAAAGCAGTTGAGCAAGTGCGAGAGTTTTTGGAGGTCGATCGCCTGTTAATTTATCAATTTGAAAAAGTGCCAGCGCCGCACAATGGCGAGTTAGCTAAAGAAATACCGACAGCGGTTTCTGGGTCTGGCGAAATCCAAGAAAATTCCTGGTCTTACTTGTATTTAGGTCGCGTCACCTACGAAGCTTTAGCCAACGATACTATCTCGTCTGTACTCAATTTTAGTGAAAGCGCGCAGTGTTTTACCAATGGAGTCATTGACCGAGAGAAATATCGCAAAGGCTTGGCTTTGTGCGTCGCGGATGTGGAAACAACTTACTCTTCGCACCCTTGTTTTTTAGAGTTGATGCGGCGGGCGAAGGTGCGGGCGAAGTTGCTAGTGCCGATCGTAGTTCAAGACGACTTGTGGGGGCTGCTAATTGCCCACCAGTGTACTTTTCGGGAGTGGGAAGAAAGCAAAAAAACATTTTTGCGGCAAATAGCAGAACATTTGGCGATCGCCATTTACCAAGCCGAACTTTATGCACAAGTCCAGCAGCAAAAGCGCACCTCAGAACAGCGCGTAATAGAGCGCACGCAAGAACTGCGCGATGCCCTGGTTGCGGCCCAGTCTGCCAGCCTCGCCAAGAGCGAATTTTTGGCAGCTATGAGCCATGAATTGCGGACTCCTCTCACTTGCGTCATCGGCATTTCCGACACGCTGCTGCGGTGGTCTTACGGCAAAGTTGGCAGTAAAGAAGTGCCAGTGCAAAAGCAGCGGCAGTACCTGCAAACTATCCGAGACAGTGGCGACCACTTATTAGAATTAATTAACGATATTTTAGATTTATCGCAAGTAGAAGCGGGAAAAGCAATATTAAAAATTAGTGAATTTTCAATTTCTAAATTAGCTTCTCAGAGCCTGCACGCTCTCAAAGAAAAAGCGGCGGCTAAAGGCGTGGAACTGCTGCAAGAACAGCGGATACAACAAGAGTGCGATCGCTTCATCGCTGACCCACGCCGCTTGAGACAAATTCTCTTCAATCTTTTAGGAAATGCGATTAAGTTTACTCCCAAAGGCGGGCGAGTCATCTTGCGAGTTTGGGTGACAGAAGATAAAAATCGAACGCCGGCAGTGCGACAGCCCGGTACTGCACCTGCGGGCAGTACCGCTGTTTTTCAAATCAAAGATACCGGCATTGGAATTCCCGAAAATCAGCGATCGCTTTTGTTTCAAAAATTCCAGCAGTTGGATTCCCCCTACCGCCGCGAATACGGCGGCACCGGTCTGGGATTGGCTTTAACTAAACAGTTAGTAGAGCTTCACGGCGGCGCGATCGAAGTCAATTCTAAAGTTGATGTCGGCTCTACTTTTACCGTTTTTATACCCATCCAAACTCTAACCAAAGATGAATCCACAAAATTCACCTATGAAAAATCCAATTCATCTTTACCGCTGCATTATTCTTCGCGGGGCAACCTCGTACTCGTGGAAGAAGATGAAGAAACTGCCATGCTGATTTGTGATATCCTGACAGCAGCAGGACTGCAAGTGGTGTGGATGATTGAAGGTTCGGCGGCGGTGGAACAAATTGAACTTTTGCAGCCGAATGCTGTGATTGTCGATATGCGTTTGCCCGGTATGAATGGCTGCGAAATAATTCACCAACTGCGTCAAAAACCCGCTACTGAAAATATTAAAATTCTAGCTTTAAGCGCTAATGAAATTCCCCCAGATCAGATATCTTTCGTGACGGCGGGAGCTAACGATTGTTTGGCTAAACCGATTCATCCTGAGCAACTGCTTGACAAAATTATTTCTTTAATGGCCGGGATTGGTAATGGGTAATTGGGCATGGGGGCATTGGGCATGGGGCATTGGGCATTGGGCATGGGGCATGGGGCATTGGGCATTGGGCATGGGGCATTTAATATAATTCAGTTTTTGAGGCAATTATGGGAAGACCTGATTTTGAGGAATTAGAGGTTTATAAGTTCGCGGAAAGTGTGGCGAATCAGATTTGGGAAATTGTTAAAAAATGGGATTACTTCACAAAATATACGATGGGTAAACAGATCGTTCGGTCTGCTGATAGTGTCTGTGCTAATATTGCTGAAGGAAGAGGTCGTTATAATGACCAAGATAATCGGCGTTTTGTAAAAATTGCGAGAGGCTCTTTGTACGAAACAGTAAACTGGTTAAGATTAGCCTACGCTAGACAACTTATCACAAGCGAATAAGTCAGCAAATTTAAACCAATTGTCGATAAATCACTACCAAAAATTAATGCTTATTTGAGTTCAATAGGGCACAGGGAATAAATTACAAAAAAGCCCGATGCCCGATGCCCGATGCCCGATGCCCGATGCCCAATTCCCCATCCGCAATTCCCCATGATTAATTGTCAAATTCCTACAGGATTAATTGTTTCTTGTCAAGCACCTGTTGATTCGCCACTGCACGATCCGATCGTAATTGCGGCAATGGCTAGAACCGCCATCAATCGAGGTGCATCGGGCGTGCGGATTGACACTCCGGCTCACATTGCAGCGGTGCGAAAACAGATATCCGCTCCCATAATTGGGATTTGGAAGCAGCAATTGCCGGGATGCGAGATTTACATTACTCCTCGGTTTGAAGACGCGCGGGCGATCGCCGCTTCTGGAGCCGATATTATCGCCGTTGATGCTACTCTGAGAAACCGTCCTGCTGGAGGCGAAGACTTAAAGACATTAATCGCCCAAATTCACAGCGAATTGGGCAAATTAGTGATGGCGGATGTAGATACAATAGAAGCTGCGATCGCGGCAACCGAAGCTGGTGCAGATACTGTAGCAACTACTCTTTTTGGCTATACTGCCCAGACGGAAAATTTCTCGCCGCCGGGATTTGATTTGCTTGCGGAAATGGTAGAAAAGCTTAAGGTTCCCGTTATCTGCGAAGGTGGGATATCGGGGCCGGAAATGGCTAAAAAAGCCTTGGATTTAGGAGCGGCGGCTGTTGTTGTCGGGACAGATATTACTGGGATTGATCTTAAGGTGACAGCCTATAAGTCGCTGATGGGGAAGTAAGAAGGAAGAAGGAAGAAGGAAGAAGGAAGAAGGAAGAAGGAAGAGGGAATAGGGAAGATGGGAGAAGGAAGATGGGAGAAGAAATATTCGGCGATTGAAATCGCTTGTAGAGAAACAAAACGCGCAAGGTAAGGGTGGGGAATATCGGGCGATTTCAATCGCCCTTTATCAGGGGAAGTTGCTAAATCAGTGCGCCGTTGATAAAGCTGCTAACTACAGCCAAGGCGATCGCCCCCTGTACCGCGCTCCAGAGGCCCATCCGCAAACTAAATCCTTCAACTAACTTCGCAGCCGAGGAAAAAATAATCACGTTCATTACAAAAGCAAACAGGCCCGAAAGCAACCCCAGCGTCAGTAGGTTCGGCACGAAAAAAACTGCTTTCAGAATTGGCAAAATTAAAACATTCAACATTCCCAAAGCCACAGCAGAAATTACTGCTTTCGGGGTGCTGTCAATTTCTACGCCGATCGGCAGTTGAGAAATGAGTAGCAAGCTGCTACCCGTCACCAGCCAAGCAATCAAAAAATCGATCGGTTCCACAGCGCCCCTACCTCTTTAACAGTTGAATTGTCAGAAAAACCTGATATTTAACATACAGCTTATATACCTTAATCAAACAATCCCGCTGATCCGTCTGCCAATCGACAGAATTCATACCTGTTACTAAAGAGTTAGAAGTTATAATCCCTGTAATCATCTGCCAAATCATCCGGATGGGAACCGTATCAACCTGTTAGTTGAATAAAAAGAGCAGATTAATTAATATGGCTGGCGATTTTTCTTTTAACTCTAAAATCCGATTCGACAAAAATGGCTTGGACAATGCTTCACGGCAACGCAGCCGATCGCTCCAAGTTATGATTTTTATGCTGTTCGTCACTACCTTGGTGACGCTACCAATATTTCGTCTAGCCGAATTGCAACTGGTACAGGGAGCCTACAACCGACAGCGGGCGGAAAATAACCGCATTCGCCCTGTGTCAGTCGCAGCGAATCGCGGTCAAATTTTAGACCGCAACGGCAAAATATTTGCGGCCAACCGCGTATCTCGATCGGTCTATGTGTGGCCAAAAGAGCGATCGGCCAAGGAGTGGCAAGAGATCGCCGCTACACTAGGCCCGATCGTCAAACTTCCCGCAGCCGAAATTGTCAAAAAAATCGATGCCGCTGGCTACAGATCAGCCCTGCCGGTGCGAATTAGTAAGGATATTGATGTCGGTACTTTCGTCGCTTTGGGAGAACAAAGTAATGCTTTGCGGGGAGTTGAAATTCGCGTAGAATCGAGCCGAGACAATCCCAACCAGCAATTAGCAGCTCACCTTTTGGGATACGTCGGCGAAGCTAGTTTAGATCAATTAAAAGCTAATCCTGCATATCCGATGGGAATGATCGTCGGTCAAATGGGAGTTGAAAAATTAGCCAATTCAACTTTAGAGGGCGTTTGGGGAAACCGTTTAATCGAGGTAAATGCTAAAGGCGAAGAAATCCAAGATTTAGGTGTAAAAGACCCTATTCCCGGCAAACCGGTGCAGCTAACTTTAGATTTAGATATGCAGAAAACTGCGGAAAAAGCTTTGGGCGATCGTCTGGGTGCAGTTGTGGCGATCGACGTAAAAACCGGAGCTCTTTTAACAATGGCTAGTTGGCCGACATTTGACCCCAATATTTTCACCCGCAAGGTGACTCAAACAGAATGGGATCGGCTGCAAGGGCCAGAAAAACCGTTTTTAAATCGAGCCGTTCAAGGTTATCCAGTCGGTAGCACTTTTAAAATTGTCACTGCTATAGCGGGGATGGAGTCGGGCAAGTTTTCTCCTGACTCGACTTTGGCCACTTCTTCTTCAATTAACATCGGCGGAATTTCTTTTAACGAACACAGCGGCGGTTACGGCGTTATCGGCTTCCGCGATGCTTTAGCCTACAGCAGCAATACGTTTTTCTATCAAGTAGGTATGGCTGCAGGCCCCGAACAAATGGCGAAATGGGCTAAAGCGATGGGCATTGGCGGTACTATTAATTTAGACCTTTTGGGCTTGGAATCCGCCAATCACGGTCAAGTTCCGATCCCAGCAGAGAAACAGAAAATGTATGGGGAAGATTGGTATGTTGGCGATACAGTAACAATGTCGATTGGTCAAGGTTTGGTACTTTGTACTCCCTTAGAATTGGCTGTGATGGTGTCAACTGTTGCTAATGGCGGTTATCGAGTTCAGCCGCATTTATTGGCTTCTCAAACCAACACTCCTATTACCAAAAAAGTTCCCACAGGTATTAAGCCTGCAACTTTGAATGTTGTTCGCCAGGGATTGATTGACGTGGTGAAAAAAGGTACTGGCAAACGCATGAATGATGGTACTATTCCTTTAAGTGCTGGTAAGACTGGGACGGTGGAAATGCCCGGTCATCCTGACAATTCTATGTTTGTGGGTTTTGCTCCTGCTGACAAACCGGAAGTTGCGATCGCAGTTATAGTTGAAGGCGGCGGATTTGGTTCTGTATCGGCGGCACCAATTGCTCAAGAGGTATTTAGAACCTATTTCCAAAAGCAGGGCTTTAAGCCTACTAATAAGCCTCTCTAGTCATTAGTTAATAGTTGACGGTTGACTGTTGACGGTTGACTGTTGACTGTTCTCATTTTGTCCCATACTTCGATCGCACTATTCTTGATATCTGGGAAAAGTGCGATCGATCAAAAGTTTTCCCCTACCAATCGTCTCACTTCCACGGTTGATAAATTCATCATTTGCGCTACCTGTTCCAGACTCATTCCAGAATTTAAGAGTTGAGTTACGAGCTGGCGCAATGTTGACTCCGCAGCCAGTCGTCCCAGGTTTTCTTCCTTATGAGTCTTCAAAAACTCACCCGTTTCAGGAACTCTAAACCTCAATTCTCCTGAAATTAGATGCAATTCCAGTCCCAGCACTTCACTGAACAACCACAGCGTATCGAAATCGATATTGTTGGCTGCAATCGGCTCGTAATGATTGTTTATTAGACGTACTCCCTGTAAAATCGGATTTAGGTAATCTCCCGACGGATCGTACTGAAAGTATTCCCTAACTCCCAAAGTCCGATAAATTTCCGGTTTGGTTTCTTGGTCTTTCGTCTGAGTTGTTTCCGAAGTAATTTCTAGGACAAAATCTGGAGTAATTCCGCCTTCTTCCCAAACTTTATAATTATCCCTTTTGCGGTTGGCAACTCCAAACACCACATAAATATCGGGAGCAACAACCGCTTGGTTATTCCCTTGTTCATAATAAATGAAAGAATTGGCTGACACGTAAACATCAGAACGTTCTTGAAAGTAAAGCTTGACAGCTTCAACACTGTAAGTCATGTAATCGCGCGTGATGTCCCTTTCAGCCATCGGCTCTCCGTCGCTGCTGGGATATTCAATTTCTAGTTGTTCGACTTGAGTTAAAATTGTCATTTTTCAATTTTCCTCAAAGTTAATTAATTTAATGTCGGGTAAATAAGCGTTCTAAGGTTTCTAGTGAGAACTTCATTGTTAGTAGTTTTATGAGAAATGAATTCCTGACTACAAACCTATTTAATTGTGGTCGTGACCGCTGACATGAGATGATTTAATGCTAGCATTCTGTCGGTATTTTTAAAAGTTAGAGATTCCTCAAAAAAATCAACAGCCGTAAGGTACGCAGGGAATACGCTACATAATTATGTTATGCGTCCTGGACTTTAAGGCTGGTAAGATGGTGTACAGATACAGACTATTTAAATTCTAATTAATCCCTCTGTCTAAAATAATCATTTCCGAACCAACAACCGGACTTCTAGCTATTAATTTCCCTTCCATATTCGCAATTTCTAACTTGCTGAAATCGAGCGAGTTAGCCTCCTTCCACATCTTTGTTGCGAGTTGATTTTGCTCAACTACACTGAGTTTGTACCAATCTTCAGCGACTTTTACTGTCAAAATGCTGCTGGAAAAATTAGCTTGAACAGACTCAACTAAACCGCCGCCCAGTCGATTCTTAATGTCAGTAACTTGATTTTGAATCGTAGCAATCAGAGACTGTTCCGGCGTAAGCGGTGGCGGTGGGATAATTTCTACTGGTTGCGGTTTTTCCGGCGCAACTAAATCGGGCAACTTGCTTTTGAATTTAGCAGAGATTGGCTCAGACGGTACGATCGCCTCTGGGGATTTCGGCGTTCCCGATGCCATAAAATCATCAAAAGTTTGCGGCGACTGCTGCGCTGCTGGCAAAGGCACTTTTGCTACTTTCTCCGGCGGTTTTGGGGAGAAACTGTTGAAAGTTAAACCGACTACAACGATCAGAGTTGCTGCTATGGCGGCGTTTAAAATTGGATCGGACAGCTTCTGGTTCGTAGATGGTGGCAGTAGCGATCGCACTAGCCGCAAAATACTTTGCCAAAGTACACCGACGTTCTGTAAAAAGCTCCCTTCCCTGCCTTGGGATACAGGCTTTTTATCAACTTTTACAGCAACTTTTGGTCGCACGCTGTTAACTTCCGCAGCGACAGCGGGAGGAGTTACTGTTGCTGAGTCAGAAGCGATGGGCGCGATCGGCTTTTCTTGCTGCAACGAGGGTTCGGCTGGTACTTTTTTGCCTTTTTTTCCCAAATTCCCAATCGATGCCATCAAAGTTTTGATTCTCTGATTTTTGGGAACCGCGCTACTGGCATTTTGAGTTTTGCTGCCAGTGGGGGCAGACTTTGCAGCCGAATCAACCTCCGGTGTCGGAGATTGAGATGGTTCTGGAGTTGACTGGTTTAGTTGTTCTTCTGACATTTTCTCTGCCTTGGGGCGTTGCAAATATATCTAAACGAGATAAATTTTAGTTGAGTCATCTCAACCTTAATTTATCATTTAATTAGTTGTAACCGAACCAAAATGAGCATCAAACGTCGTCACTTTCTAATTTTAGGCAGTCTCAGCAGCTTAGGTTTTGCCGCAGTCTCGAAAATTATTCAGCTTCGGACTTCCTCCGGTAGAGACACCAATGCTGCTGTGCCTTCTAATGTTGAGGCAGAAAGGGCGATCGTCCCTTTGCCGGCCTCACCGCCTATTTTACGCTTTATTTCGGTGGCCGACACCGGTACCGGCGCTGAAGGTCAGTATGCTGTGGCTGAGGCGATGGCGCAATATCACCGGGAAAACCCTTTTAATGTTGCTGTTCTCGCCGGCGACAATATCTACAATAACGGCGAAATTGAAAAAATTAATGCTGTTTTCGAGCGGCCTTATCAGCCATTATTACAGCAAGATGTAAAATTTTATGCTTGTCTGGGAAATCACGATATCCGCACTGCTAACGGCGATCCGCAAGTTAAATATGCGGGTTTTAATATGCAAGGTCGCTACTATACTTTTCGGCGCGATCCCGTACAGTTTTTTGCTTTAGATACCAATCGCAATGCCGATTGGAAAAATCAGCTTGTGTGGCTGGAAAAAGAGTTGAGTCAGAGCACCGCACCTTGGAAAGTTGTGTTCGGTCACCACCCGATTTATTCCTCTGGGGTGTACGGAGTGAGTCAATCTTTTATTAAGACTTTGACGCCTTTGTTTCAAAAGTACGGCGTGCAGCTTTATATCAACGGACACGAGCACAGTTACGAACGCACTCGCTCGATTAACGGTACGACTTATTTAATTTGTGGGGCCGGCGCGGGCACTCGTCCGGTGGGGCGTTCTGAGTGGACAGAGTATTCTGCTAGCCGCCTGAGTTTTGCGACGTTTGATGTCTATGAAGACCGGATGTTTGTCAGTTCTATCGGTACTGACAAACGGGTTTTTGACAGGGGAGCGATCGAAGTGCGATCGGCTTAATTCAGATTATATTCAGGAGCCAACAAAATGAATAGGGGTTGTAGAGCCAATAAAACTGGTTTTGTTTTAGAAACAACTGTAGAAGGTACGTTGAGAGGCCACGGATATCTCGAAATATGTCCCCAGTTGCCGAAAAAGCGCAAGCGAGATTGGCTCTTGATCTCTACGGAAAATCCCAAGCGATATGCTAAACAGGTTTATATCGGGTATAGCATTTATGAAACTGAAATAAATGTCGATTTTTATATTGTTAATTCCGGTTTGTTTCCTCTAGGTCTAATTGTTGAGTGCAAGTGGCAAGAAGACAAAGGTTCAGTAGATGAGAAGTATCCTTACCTAAATTTAAATATTAAAAATTGTTATCGGGTGCCAACTATTGTTATAGTGGGTGGGGACGGTATGAGGCAAGGTTCGATCGACTGGTTTAAAAAACAAATTCCTGACAATCAAAATCTGTTGGCAGTCCACAAGCTCGAAGGTTTCATTACCTGGGCCAACAAATATCTGTAACAGGACTTAGGGAACTTTCCTGCGTGTGGGGCAACCACGTATTGATCCTACGAAATATGCTTAATTAGAGACTTTGCGTAAGTAAGACTTAAAATGAACGTATTAATAATTCCGTAATTTTTCCGCGCTTAAAACTATTAGAATTAATTCCCCTAGATGCTGATATTTCAAGGAGTTTTGGCAGAGATTTATTTGGAAAAACTTGAGTATCGCTGTAGATTTTTTCGATAAAATCGCAGTTTGAATTAGACAGCATAACTTTCACGCCCCGTTCTGCAAGTTCTGCAAAAACATCTCTCAGTTTAAGCTGTTCCGATTCTTTGAAATTATCCCGGCTGTAAGTCGTGAAGTTACTGGTGGCACTGAGTGGATAATAAGGCGGGTCAAAATAAACAAAGTCTTCGCTGCTGGTAGCAAAATCCAAAATTTCATCGAATTTTCGGACTTCAATTTGAGCGGGAGCGAGTAAAGATGAGACCGATCGTAGTAAATCTGCTTGACAAATATTAGGGTTTTTGTATCGACCTATGGGAACATTAAATTCGCCTTTTGAGTTTTCTCTGTAGAGGCCGTTGTAACAAGTTTTATTTAGGTAAATCAGGCGTGCTGCTTTTTCTGTATCTGTTGTGTAGGAGCGCGATCGCACCGAGTAATAATAATCTTTATTGTTCTTGCTGTGTTCTGACTGGTGAGCGAACAAAAGCTCAATTAGCTCCTCAACTTTATCCCTGACACAGCGATAAGCATTAATTAACTCAGGATTAATATCTGTTAAAACAGCTTGCAAACCAGGGTGCTGCTGTGCTAAGTAAAAAAATACAGCTCCGCCACCCAAAAAAGGCTCGTAGTAAGTTGTGAACTTTTCAGGAAAATAAGGTTGATATTGTCCAATCAACCTAGTTTTGCCTCCTGCCCATTTCAGAAACGGACGTGGCAAGACGAAAGAAGGTGCGGCAGCAGACATTTATCTAGAAATAACGGCCCTATAATATTTATCACAACTAGAACTCAATAGACATACTTCTGAAGTTCTTACCGGAGGTCGCGTGGCATTAAACAGACAGTGCCGCAGCGATCGGCGAAAAGTTTTCGTTAGAATTATATATGTCAGCCTGGCCGGCAAAAATGCCCGATCGCCCGATCGGCAGATTTAGCTCCGGCTGTGCCAAAATTGTCTAACTCGCTCACAAGTGTTACCAGCCAAAGATTTTGCTGTGACACTTTACCCCACCAAGCTCATGCAAGATTTTATTAATAACGTCTCTCGCTACCCGCGCTTTTTCATTACGATATGTCTGGGAATTTTCTTTTTCCTGTTCGAGCGACTCAAACCCCTGCTCGATCGACCGACAAGTGCGATCGCCCTGATTAGTTCGATTGTAGCGACTTTTGTCTTTCTAACTTTTACACTGCGGGCTATGTTAGGCCTGAGTTCGGTTTAAAGCCAAGCTAGAACGCAAACATCAACGGCAAATTCAGTTACAACACTAACTCCCAAAGTAACTGCCAACTCTTGCAGGCGATCGCACACTTGACAATAGTCGCTGCGATAGATTGGAAGAGGAAAAAAATTGCGCTAGTTACGCCAGTGCTCCTTAACCAAGGGGCAGGCAAACATTACCGAAGTGCAGGACAAGCGTTTGGGGCTATCAACATTGACTGGGGAAATACTGCACCTCTGTTTCCCCCGTGTCCCACTTAATCATTAGGAAGCGGCACACCCCGCCCCGCTTTCCTCTCCCGTTAACCTGACGGTATCACGAGAGTTTCCAGCGGACAAGACAGATGAAGTTTGAACATATCTATCAATTTTTTCAAGACCCCCCTCCTGTTTATCTAAACAAGGAACTAGCTGTGTGCTACATTCTCTCCGTGTTATTGCGCGGAGATTCCTACGGGACAGAACTGATTGGCCAACTAGAGAGGGAATTCCCCATCTACCGACTTTCTGATACCGTTCTCTACAGCGCTTTGAAATTCCTCGAAGATGAAGCCGTAATCACCGGTTACTGGAAAAAAGTAGAAGGACGCGGCCGCCCCCGTCGGATGTATCAAATCCTCCCTGAGTGGCGGCACCAAGCTCAAGACCTCGCTCGTCTCTGGCACGAGTACATTGGTCAGGGAAACGGCGCGTCAGAGCGTCGAGCCCGCTCCTTGGAAACTGGTCAGACGGGTTAACCGAGTTGGAATCGGATGCCTAAACCCTGGAGATGCTGGCGCTACTTGCAAAGCGATTTGCCTGTCCGAAGCCTTCGCTTTGCTCGATCGCCCGCCGCACAGCGATTAAAGCAGCTACACTACGTCAGGACTTACGCATTGTCACTTGAGAATTAGCGATGATGGCGAGATATGGGAATTGGGTGATGGAGAGCAAAACGGCTTGCAGAAGAAGCTTTCTGCGAATCTTGGTAAAAAAGTGTCTGCGTAGGTCCTCGATCGCTTTCGTATGTCAAGTTCTGTAAAGTAATAGTAGATCATTTCAATTACACAAACTTCTACCGATGGATACTGCTGTTCTTCCTTCTACCTTTGTGCTAACGCTACTGCTGGCTGTTGGCTTGTTTTTCTTCATCAAGGCTTCAGTCAAAGATCGAATCGAACAAGTCAAGCTGGCTTCCGAGAGCGCCCAAGAGTCACTGTTAACCGAGTTACAACAGTATTTTGCCCAGAGAGCTTACCGAGTTGCAGCCATCGATGCCCCCAACTATAAAGTCACGTTTGAGGGTTTTGTCAGGCCGAGTTGGTTTCTGGCTATTTTTCTAACCCTGCTGAGTGCAGGTGGCACTCTGTGCTTGGGGCTGGTTTTGGGAATGCTAGTTCCTCAGCAGGGTCAAATTTTCCTAGCTTTGGTACTGCTGTCCCCGCTGGCGGGGGTATTTTACTGGAAAAAAGCTGGACGCTCTGAGCAAGTCTCCCTCAAACTCGAATCAGTTGCTGAGTCGGGAAGCCATACCAAGAGCTTTGTTACTGTCAGAGCTCACCGTGATGAACTAGCAGCCATGCAAAAAGCTTTAGATTTGAAACCGATAGATTAAAAGTTTGACGCGGAACGTTTTTTGATATGCTAGATGCCGTAGTTAGACTTCTAGCTGACAAACCGATGACTCAAGAGCGGCTCTCTCGTTGGCTCTTTTTTGATTGACAAAACAGTCAAAAAAAACCATTATCCTGAAAGTGCCAATTGTGGCGATCGCCCTTGGGCTGCGATCACGCCTGTTGCGATGGCTCCTTATACCCTAATTTCTAAGGACTTTTCGCATAAATTTCAGTTGGCACTCTCCAGACAATGAGAACTCTCGCGCTTTGGTTAAAAGACTTAGAAAAACATTGCTGTCAATGTTTTGAGCTAAACATTTTGAGCTATGCGCGGCCCGCTGACACCACAGGAATTTTTTCTGTGGTAGCTTCCAGCATCACCTTTAAGCTGGGAAACAAGAAATGGTTCTCTTCTACGTATTGGGCTCCAAATAAACCTTTTTCAGCCCAGAAGTATCTGTCAGTGGTATGCTCGTTACGCTTGACTAACAGCAAAGCTGGGGGAGCAATGCCTTCTGCATGGATGAACTTGCGAGCCGCTGTTACGGGTTTATCTTCGCCGCTCTCGATGCTATATTGAGGCACACACTCTAAAATTCTGCGTCCTTCTTGTCGGCGGCGACTCTTGCGTTTGCGTCTCCTGGCCAATTTCTTTACCTCCTCTGTGAGCAGACAGTATGAGCAGACAGGTTGTAATGATAGCTACCAAATCCGAGGCCAGTATATCCGTTCTAGCTCCAAAAATCAACTGTTTTTAATATATCGACATAATCTTAACATTCGTGCCGATCGACAAAAGTGTAGCGGTTGTGGTATGGTTGGCCGCAAGTTCCGGCAAGAGCCAAGCTTGGGGATCGGTGGAAGCTGCGCCGACGGCGATGCGGGGCAATTTTGGTTCATGAAAGCCCCATGCCTTTAACCTAGCTGCCTTCTATCAAAGGGAATAAATCAGAAATCGAGAAGTCTCTCATCAGTAATCGGTCGCCAATCATTTGTAATTTACTTAGAATTCCGTTAGATATCTTAATGTGGCGCTCATGTTAATGCCAGCCAGTTCAGAATTTGTCAAACTTTGCCGCTCGCAGGTAGCCATCGCCGTTAGTTTGGGAGCGAAATTCAGCGCGGTATACCTGACACAAGAGTTGGTAGAAGGCAGCGAAGCAAAGTTGGTGCCGATCGCAGTTTACCCAGAAACCTCAGCCGAATCGGAAGAAAATCAGGGGTTGAGGTTCCAATCTTCCGAAAGCTCGACAGTAAAACCGGTACCGCGACTGCTGGCGCCGCCTGTTGAGGTGGAAGAATCAACGGTAGGGGCGATCGCTCCCGAACCGCTTCCGGGTAATGAGCGCAGTTCCCATCAGTGCCAAGGCCCGGAGAATGTGTGGCAGCAACGCAGGCAAATTGTGACGCCTCTGATACACGAGGGAGCTGTAATGGGACTCCTAGTCAGCGGTCGGCAAGACAGGCCTTGGAACGAGCCAGAAGAGGCTCAAATACAACAAATTGCTCGCACCTTAGCCCTAGCCTGCATTTTAGACCAGCGATCGCAGTGGATGCAGCAGGAATTGGGTACGAGTCGGCAAATCCAGGCTCAGGTTTACGACACGATGCACAATTTGCTGCATCAGTTCAAAAGTCCGCTGACAGCGTTGCGAACTTTTGGCAAGCTGTTAGCGCGGCGGCTGGTACCGGAAGACAAAAACCGCAATGTGGCTTTTAGTATTGTCCGAGAGAGCGATCGGCTGCAAGAGTTGCTCGGCCAGTTCGATCGAACTGTTGACACCGGCGAAGCACATATAAAACTGCCATCGCGCACTTCAGAAAAAGCAATGTCCAATGTGGAATCAATCCGGCATTCTCCTCTGTCGCTGTCACCTGCGGTCAATTTGGAGGAATCCTGTTTTGTTACAGAAGTCTTAAAACCGCTGTTAACTTCCGCTGAGGCGATCGCATCTGAAAGGAATCTGAAATTGGTAGCCGACATGGAGGCGGATTTGCCACCAGTCTGGGCCAACGATCGAGCTTTGCGCGAGGTTTTGAGCAATTTAATTGACAATGCTTTGAAATATACCCCGGCCGGCCGCCAAATTTATATTAAAGTAAGGTACAAAGCAGCGGATGGCGATCGGGCAGGATACAGCCAATTGCCTGCCATAGCAGTTGCCGTCAGCGACACAGGTTCCGGCATTCCTCCCCAGGATTTAGAGCATTTATTTGAGCGGCACTACCGGGGAGAAAAAGCGCAGACAGAAATTCCGGGTACAGGATTGGGTTTGGCGATCGCCCGCGATTTAGTCCGCCAAATGCAAGGAGAAATAGAAGTATTTTCCCCAGTCAATCCTGAATGGCTACCCTTTGCAGAAACTAATTTATTATATCCAACGGATCGTGGCACTACCTTTGTGGTTTGGCTACCAGTGAATAATTAACGAACTCCATTGCTGAGAGACATTTTTTATGAAACATCTGCCTTTATTCGATAAAATTCCCAAGTTATCAAATTCTTTAAAAGTTTTCAAGAAACACTTTTTGGGTGTACCCCTTTTAGCTTTTTTTAACATTCTGACTATTGTGATTTTGGGCGGGCTGAGCGTATATGCCAAATTTAACAACAAGGGACGCGGAGTTGAACGCCTATTTAGCGATCCTTTTAATTTCTGGCTCCCTTATGAAGGAATTCTAACCGGACTTTCCGAAGTTATCGGGTGTCTCCCAGTCGCAATTTGTGCATTTACTTTCGGAGTGTTGCGCCAAAAAGATCCGGGTAGTAGAGCGACGATATTCTTATTTTTTAGTGCTTTACTCCTGGGAGTTTTTTACCTGGATGACAGGTTTCGGATGACTTTGATTATGTCTCGGTTGGGAATATCTAAGAAATTAATTTATTTGTGTTATGGTAGTGCAGTTTTCCTTTACGGAGTTAAGTTTTGGCGATACATCAACACTACTCCTTACCTGCCATTAGTTGGAGCATTCATCTTGTTTGCTATCTCGCGGTTGGAGGATATTGTAAACACTCCAAATCAAGGACTACACGCGATTTTAGAAGATGGCACTAAATTATTAGGTCTAGTGAATTTAGCCCTGTATTTTTGGTACGTCTGTCATCATGAAGTTTGGCGGCATTTCCAGCAAAGCGAAAAGCGTTGATCGCCTCGATGGTATTACTACAAAAAAAGCCGTTGCTTAATTAGGGTATCACTAAGCAACGCAGGCGATCGCATAAAACCCAAATAATTTCTTTGATTGTGAGATGGCATGGGAAAATTAGCAAATTTTAGATAGTAAATTAATAATCGAAGAGAATGTCTGATCAACTTGTTGTCTGATTTAGAATAACAAAAAGTTTTTCGTTTCAAACGAGCTATCAGGATGTATTAATCTTGTATTTTCGCGCTCAACTCTTGTCCTATATATACAGCATATTCCATGTAGATGTAGATCGCGATCAACCGGGTTTCGAGCAACAGAATCAGTAATGATGCGAGAACTCTAAAAAAAACCGTGAGAGCGCGGTGCAGCTTTAGACACGGCAATGCCAATCCCCTACGGGGATTGAGCCCATCAGGGGTTTACTTCATAAACCTGTAATCTGCTCTAAGTTAGAAGAATATGGCTAAAGCCGCAGCGCCTATCCCGAACCCAGAAGGGGGGGACTTGCTGCGGGGAAAAATTCTGTCATAATTCCGATTAATGAGCAATTACCAATTAGCAATTACCCTGTTCTCATGCAACTGAAAAACAGTATATGATCAATTCAGCCCGATGAGTTTTCTAGGCATTCGCTACGGTGGCGATCTTAGTGGCTCTACAGATAGTCGGCAGATCAATAATAAACTGCGTTCCCTGCTCTGGCGTAGAAATACACTCCAATTGACCGCAGTGTTTTTCTATCAGAATTTTTCTGCTGATGGACAATCCCATGCCTGTACCTTTTCCTATAGGCTTAGTAGTAAAAAAGGGAGTGAAAAGTTTAGCACGAACTGTTTCTGTCATGCCCACACCATTATCAGAAATTGTTACCAGGATGTGGGAAGCCGAGCTACTGTTGTCATGCGAATTGCCGGGTACAACTTCAGTCCGAATCAAAATCTGGGGGTTAAAAACTGCACCATCTTCTCTACTTAGCCGCTCTTCTAAAGCATCTATAGCATTCGCTAAAAGGTTCATAAACACCTGATTGAGCTGACCGGCATAACAGTTCACAAGCGGCAATGCACCATAGTCTTTTATCACATTGATAGCAGGGCGATCAGACTTAGCCTTTAGTCGGTGCTGTAAGATCATCAAAGTGCTATTAATGCCTTCGTGGATATCTACTGATTTAATTTCAGTTTCATCCAACCGAGAAAAATTGCGTAGAGAGTGAACAATATTGCGAATGCGTTCGATCCCTAACTGCATGGAAGAAAGCAATTTTGGTAAATCATCTATGATAAATGGCAACTCTGCATCTTCTATTTCATGGATAATTTCTGCTTCTGGTTGCGGGTAATGCCTTTGATAAAGATTCAACATATTAATGAGTTCTTTAATATAGTCGTTGGCGTGGGACAGATTGCCATAAATAAAGTTAACCGGATTATTGATTTCATGAGCTACACCTGCAACTAATTGACCGAGACTAGACATTTTTTCACTTTGAACTAGCTGGAGTTGTGTTTCTTGGAGTTCTTTGACAAAATGCTCTAAGGCAACAGATTTTTGGTGTTCTTTTTCTTCACTGATACGGAGTGCTTTCTCTACTTGTTCGCGCCGCTCTATTTCAGACAGCAAATTCTGGCTTAGAGAAAAACTTCTCAAAGCTGTTAGCATGGTAGTGTATAGCTTTGATGTCGTTAATTCAGTTTTAGTTTTATAGTCATTAATATCGTAATTGATAATAATGCTTTTTTCAGGTACTTGTCCGGGTTGACCCGTGCGTAAAATAATTCGCACTAACTGATTGCCTAAAACTTCTCGGACATATTTAACAAAGTTTAAGCCAGCATCATCTGTTTCCATAATTACATCAAGTAAGATGATGGCAACATCAGGATTTTCTTGGATTAGCTGTTTAGCTTCACGAGCGGAGTAAGCATTAATGAAAGTTAAAGATTTATTTTCAAAAACAAACTTCCTTAGTGAAATTTCGGTAGCGGTGTGAACTTGAGCCTCATCATCTACAACTAAAATTTTCCAGCTTTCACTCAGTTTTTCTTCTGGGGTTTCATCTGCAAACAATATCTCGTCATCCGAGTCGATTACTTCGGCAAAGTATACTGTTTCTGGAGATGGTTGAGTTAACAAATCGTCAAAATCATTTTTCATTGCTGTACACCTTTATTTTTTACTAATGTTTAGGTTTGAAGTTAGAAAACCTGTTAAGAAAAAGGCAGAAGGGAGAAGAGTTACACAGCAACCTTTTCAGTCATCCTTATTTTATTTTTAATACGGTGGACTTACTTAGTTATCTTGGTTACACAATCGGAATTGGAACTCTACATTTATGAATCAATTTGCATGGGTAATTTAATAATAAACTTGGTTCCTCTTCCCACCTCACTTAGACATTCAATTTCACCTTTGAGTTTTTGCGTGACTAAATTGTAGACAATATGTAAGCCTAACCCACTGCCACCTTGACCACGCTTAGTGGTAAAGAATGGCTCAAAAATTTTACTTAAGTTTTCTGGGGGAATACCTTTACCTTCATCGGCGTATTCAAACCTTAGCCGATTACCTTCTTGCTCCCAAGCAAAGATTAGTTCCCCAGAAATCCCTGGTTCGTAGGCATGAATCAGAGAATTGATTAGCAAGTTTGTCACAACTTGGGACAATGCTCCTGGATAAGAATCTATAGCAATTTTGCTATCTCCCTTAATTTTAAGCGAATGTTGGCTATTTTTCAACTTTGGTTTTAATTGTAATAAAATTTCATCAAGATAAGGTCGGATCTGGAAAGTACGCCGTTCTTCGCTAGAGCGATCTACTGCTACTTGCTTAAAGCTTTGAATCAAGGCTGCAGCCCGATCTAGGTTAATTAGAAGTGCCTTACTGCTTTGGGTAGCAATATCGACAAACTCTTCTAAATCCGAGCGCTTCATTTTGCCACTTTTATAAATAGATGCAAATTCTGTAGTATTTTCTGCCAAAGCTGAAGCAACAGTGACACCCACTCCGATGGGAGTATTAATTTCATGGGCAACACCAGCAACTAATCCTCCCAGAGATGCCATTTTTTCAGATTCGACTAGCTGAGTTTGGGTGGCTTTTAAAGCCTCTAGGGTGTTCGATAATTGTTGAGTACGATCGCTCACTAATTGCTCTAAGTTTTGATTAAAATCCTGTAAATTTTTGTAAAGTTGAGCATTCTCAATAGAAATAGCAATTTGGGCAGATAAAAGTTTTAACAATTCTAGACGATCAGTAGTAAAAGCCCCTTCAGTCAGGTTATTTTCCAAATAAAGAAGGCCAGTCAGCTTACCTTGGTGCAGCAGAGGAGTGCAAAGAATAGACTTCGGTTGAGTAGCCGCAATATAAGGATCGCGGGTAAACTGTCCCTCTTGAGAGGCATTATTTAACACCACATTTTCCTGAGTGCGAATCACATAATTGGCGATCGCACAAGCCAGCAAAGGAGTTCCCCCAGAAGCTGCTATCGGATTGAGAGGAAGCGATTGCAGCACACTAACTTCATCCTCCTGCACCGAACCTTCCGCCTCTAGCGCCCAGTTTCCCGCTTTTTCTAAAATCAAAAAACCTTTTTGCGCCCCCGCATTCTCGATCGCAATTTTCATCAATCTTTCCAGCAACCTACTCAAAACAATTTCACCCGAAATCGCGAAAGAAGCTTTCATCACCGTAGCTAAATCTAGCGTCTCTCCCAAATTGTTGCTAGTAGTCGCCGTCGTAGTTCGGTTAACCTTTGTTTGAGTAGTCGTCTTCCCTGAAGTTCTCGCGATTAATTGGGGATACTTCTCCTCTAAATTTTCAACTTTACGTTTAGCACCCCAGTATTGGTAGCCATAATGGGCTTTAGTCAAGTAGATTTGGGCAAAATCTTCTTTATCTTTCCCCAACCAGAACTTAGCAGCAAGAAACGCCGCCAGCGCTTCATTCTGAATAAAATCACCCTCTCTAGCCTCGGCTATCGCGCGATCGTACAAATCCATCGCCTCCAAATCTCCACCTGAAATTCTCGCCATTTCTGCCGCCACCAGCCAGAACTTATGTGCAAAACTTTCCGAGCAGTTATCCGCCCAAACTTTGATTTGTTTCTGATTAGCTTCTAATTGCTGCCAGTAATCTTGTCGCTCCGATTCAGAAACCTCTGAATACAGAGCCGTTAAAATCAGACAACGGTAAAAATAATGGTGAGCACTAGAAATATGACCCATCAAATAATCGATCAGCTCTGCCGCGCGATCAGATGCTTCTAGCGCCTCACTATACTGTTCGTAAAGATAGAAAGTCTGCGCCTTTAAAACATAAAACTCGCACAACGCCGCCATACTTTTACGGTCACCAAAATTTCCTAAATGCTCTTTTTCGCTAATTTCATCCTCTTCGCCCATCAAATTCAAAATTGCTATCTTATTAGCAATAATAATATCAATCGCCCAGAAGTTTTTAGTTTGCTCGCAAAAATGGAGCGACTTGCCAATATCTTCCAAGAGATTATTCAAATTCATGCCCTGGAAGAAATAGGTAATAGTTTGAAACATCCGGTTATAACCCGTCCATTGCAAATTGCCCGATTGCAAGCCAACTTTATAACCTTCGTTATTAATTTCCGCCGTAGTTTTGAGCGGTCTCACCCAGCAGTTTAAGTAATTGGCAAAAATCACGCTATCTTGGCAGTTTTGAGACAAGTTATTTGAATTTTCGCTCAGAGTCAGAGCGAGTCTGCCAAACTCATAAGCCGATTGGTAATCCCCTAAAATTGAATTCAGGATAATTCCATAACATGAATAGCAGTAAGACCCTCCCGCTACAAAACCGTACTTGAGAGAAAGGTTAATCGCTTTGATTACAGTCAACTTCCACAGTTCTTGAGATGAAAAGAACGTTAGCGGTCCCATGTTGCCCAATAATTTCATAGCCATTTGTTGAGCAGGATCTTGCATTTTTTCGGCATGAATTAATGAAGCAATTTCTTGGTTTGCCAAGTTGGCTTTAGCTGCCGCCATTTCCGCATTAACCGCCTCGCTTAAATTATCTTCAGCCAAGTCTATGCCCAGCAAGTGAAGGGCTTTTAATCCCGATTGAACTGCTGCTTCATATTTACTCAGCAGAGTGTACTGCACGATCAAAATGTTGTATAGTTCGGCTTTTTCTAGCTCAGATTTTGCCTGGATAAATGCCACTTCTATTAAAGCTTCTGATTCTTCAAAATTGCCGTTTAAATATTCGGCTTCTGCCAGCTCCTTATAAAAGGTAAAAGCTAGTTCGTAGGAGTCTTGCCAAATATCGCCCGGTAAAATTTCTCGACCGAATTTTAAGTAGTCTCTGGCAGCAGCATAAGCCGTTGCATCTTTGGCTTTGCGAGCTGCTGTTAAATTTAAAATAGCTAGTTCAATTTTCTCGTGATCATCAATGATTAAAGTCCGACCCGAATTCAAATGATCAGCAATTTCAAAAATTCTTTCGGCTCGTCGCTCAGGAGAAATATTTGCCAGTAACAGACGACCAATTTGTAGGTGAATTGCGGTTTGCAGTTTTGAGTCAATCAATGCGTAACCGGACTGCTGCACGCGGTCATGCAAAAATTTATAAGTAGTAATTACTAAGTCTGAGTTAATTATTTCTGATTCGCTAGCACCTAACTCAGAAGTAGCTAAGATTAATCCCTCTTGGATGGCGGGCAATAGTTCTTGAAAGGTGGTTCCCCACGATTTTTCGTTAATAATTGAAAGAGTATTTAAGTCAAAACTATTACCCACGCAAGCAGCCAAACGCAACACTTGCTGAGTTGATGCGGGCAGTCTTTTCAATTTTCCTAGCATCAATTCAATGACGTTATCAGTAATACCTACTGATTCAATTTCTGATATATTCCAATCCCAGTTTCTTTTTTGAAAGTTGAATTTCAGCAGGTTTTCTTGATAGAGAGTTTTGAGAAACTGATTGACAAAAAAAGGATTACCTTGAGTTTTATCGAGAACTAACTCGGCGAGGGGGAGGGCTGATTTTTGGTCTTTACGTAGGGTATCACTAATTAAGTTAACTATGTGGTGAAGGTGTAAGGGAGCTAAAGTAATTCGCTCGATTCTTGCACCTTGATTTTGCAGCTCGTCCAAAGTCATCATTAAAGGATGAGATGGGTTAACTTCGTTGTCTCGATAAGCACCAATTAGAAATAGATAGTTGGTTTGCTCATCTGCTATCATTACTTGTAGCAATTTCAATGTGGCGGCATCAGCCCATTGTAAATCGTCGAGAAAGATGACTAAGGGATAGTCAACTGAACAAAAGACGCGGATGAATTTTTGAAATACTAAATTAAAGCGGTTTTGTGCTTCTGTAGCGCCTAGTTCTTGTACGGCGGGCTGTTGGCCAATGATTAATTCTACTTCAGGAATGACATCGACAATGATTTGACTATTAGCGCCAACGGCTGCTAATATTTTTTCTTTCCAGGTATTGAGTTGATTTTCGCTTTCTGTTAAGAGTTGCTTGACTAATGATTGAAAGGCTTTGACAACGGCGGCGTAAGGGATATTTCGTTGAAATTGGTCGAATTTTCCGGCTATAAAATAACCTCTGGCTTTAGTAATTGGTTTATAAACTTCTTGTACTAAGGCGGATTTTCCAATGCCAGAGTAACCGGATACTAGCATCATTTCGGTGCTGCCTCTGCTGACTCGCTCAAATGCTGCTAATAAGGTTTCAACTTCTGTTTCTCTCCCGTAGAGTTTTTGAGGTATCTGAAACTTATCTGTAATATCTTTTTGGGCGATCGCAAAATCAGCAATTCCTCCCGTATTTTTTAATTGTTCTAGGCATTCTTCTAAGTCAGCGATAATTCCCCAAGGGCTTTGATATCTGGCTTCAGCGGTTTTCGCTAATAGCTTCATCACAATATCAGAAACAGCTTTAGGAATTTCTCGATTGATTTGATGGAGCGGTACTGCTTGTTTAGCAATGTGACAGTGGATTAATTCCATTGCATCGCTGTAATCCCAGGGCAATTGCCGCGTTAGCAGTTCGTAAAAAGTGACTCCTAATGAGTAAAAATCAGTGCGGTAGTCGATCGCTCTGTTCATTCTGCCTGTTTGTTCCGGCGATATATAGCTAAGAGTGCCTTCTAAAACATTAGGATTTTTTAGGGTAGGATTTTCGCGCTTTAAAACAGTAGAGATGCCAAAATCTATAATTTGAACTCGCCCTGTGGTTGAGTTAATAATAATATTGCTGGGATTGATATCTTTATGAATAATTTTATGTCGATGAATTTCACCTAAAGCCCTGGTTATTTTAATAGCTGTTAATAAAAACTCTTCTAAGGTAAGTTGGTGAGAAGCCAATAAGAGCTTTAATGAGTCTCCACCACAATCCTCGAAAATGATAGCCAAACTGTTATGGTATCTTTCTAAGCTGTAGGTTTTAGGCACACTTTCTAGGTGAAGATTGTGTGTAATTTCGTATTCCTGCTTGTATCTGACTAACGAAGCTGGCATCGGATAATCTTGTTTGAGAAATTTGAGAATTACCGGTTGGTTGTCTTGCTTTCTCAGTCCCCGGTAAACTATAGAATTATTACTTTCATGGATCTGGTTGGTAATGTCGTAGCCCGGTAAGTTAATCATTCTTACAGCCTCTTGTCAGTATTAATACTCAATTATTAGTTTAAAAATTGTTAATTAATTAAGTAGATGTATCCTCTAATACATAATATTATCTGAAAAATTAAGAAAAACTTAAGTTTCAAAAGAAAAGTTATTTTTTATTAACATATCTTCAAAATAAGACGGCTAAACATTCGGGTCAGGAGTACGATCGCTCCACAGTTTCCTGCAAAATCCGGCAAAACAGAGTGAAGTGCGATCGCCCTTAGTCTTCATAGGAGATTTGGGCGTTGCATAATTAGAGTATAAATAGGGCGAATCACCATGCAATCAAAGCGAGTGCAAATTAACCCATATCCGTAAAAACACTAAGAAAAAAGGAAAACAGAACCACATTTGTGTCAAATGCGATGTCAATTTATCGCTGATGATGAGCCCCACGCCTTATTACAGCGAGAGTGTGAAACCCGAATGCCTAAAAATGTATGTCAATAGTATAGGTTTTCGGGCAATTAACGAATCAAGGGAGTTCATCACACCACCCTAATAACTTCGATAAGACTTGTGGGAAAACTCCATTACCAAGGATTGCCAATCATTGTAAAGGCGGCCCAATAATAAGGATGCAAAAGCACTCGATCGCCCCGCGTCGCAATTTCCGGAGGCAAAATTAGACTCATAGAGAGCCCTTCGACTCGCAACATCCCGTCTTGAATCCGCACGCGCCCCCGCAGCATCTCCAATTGCGCGCGCCGCAAAGCCTCCGCTTTAATCATCAAATTGCCACCGCGTCTGGGGGCGCGCAACTGCCGATAAAACTCAGTCATCAGCCCCAAAGTCCCCTCATCGCTGACTTCCCACAAACTCGCTAAAGCGGATCTAGCACCGCTAGCTACCGCCAAACCCGCAAACCCCAACTCCGCCTCTTCGTCGCCCAAAGCGGTACTGCACGCGCTTAAAACTAACAGATTCACCGGCGGTTCATTCCAGCGCAACTGTGGCATTTGATCCAGGCGCAATTTAGTATCCCACAACTGAATGTAAGAATTTTTCGGTTCCCCAGGCTGGAATTCGCTGTGAGTTGCTAAGTGAATGATGCCAAAAGGTCGATTTGCCCGCTGAGCTTGCAAATTTCCCAGAGTAAAATCTTGATTCAAGAATAATTTTCCTTCTGAGGGCGGCGCGATCGACTCTAACTCCACCGGTACCGCTGGTAATGGCGCTTTATCTTCAAATACCGACGCCCCCATTGCCAAAATTTCATCATCCGCAATATTGTCGTAGCCGATATCAGTTAAACTCAGACTCGGCATCACGCTAATGCTGTATTTCTCCACTAAAAAGCCTTTGCCGTCGTGAAGGGCAGCAAACGGCACACTCCGCAAACCTGCTGCCGGAATTACAATTAAATTGTCAATTTTTAAAGCTGTCAATTCTGCAGCAACTGGTGCAATTAACCACCGATAAAGTTTTTGCGCCGTATCCAAATAACTAATGCTGCTTCTTTTTCGGGGATTAGTTATTTCGCTTTGCAGGGCGTCGGCTAGTTGCAACACCTGCCACCGCGTTGTCGCCGGAACTACAACGCGCATCGGTTGAGCGTTAGCTGTGACTAACACTAATTCTAAATACTCCCCGTTAGGAACATCGGGAATTTCTTGGCCCTGCGGCGACAACCTCTGGGCTAACTTATCTTCTAAGGGGCGAGGGGGTTCGGAGGTGAGTTTTTTTCTCACAGGCAATAGATTAGATAAATCCCGACTTGCCACCAGCAGTGAACCATCTTCTTTGGCTGCGGCTGCATCCGATCTCCTGAGCCAATTCATATAAATAATTGCAGATTTTGCCCCTGTAATTTGTTCGTTTTTGCGAAGAGTTTCGTAAATTACCGATAGATTAGTAATCGGCTTTCTTGGGGGCAACTCCAGATACTTTTCGTACTCGCGAGTAAAGGTTTGTTCAAATTCTAAAACTCCCGAACCTGCCGCATCTAATCTGCGAGAAGGAGCGAAAATATCCTGGCTCATTGGGGAATTTCTGTCTCGATTGGGCGATCGCAATTCTACTTGCAAAGATGCAGGAAATGACAGCGCCGGATCGGGATTTACGGACTCTAGAGGCGGTTCGGGAATTGGTTCGGGAATTGGTTCGGGAATTGGTTCGGGAATTGGTTCGGGAATTGGTTCGGGAATTGGTGCAGGAGTAGAGGGCGCGGCCGGTGTAACTAGGGAAATCTGATTTGGTAAACTTCCTTGGGTGTAAGTTTGTCCAAAAGAAAAAGTGGGCAAAATGGCGTTTCCCCCGCCAGCATTAATGCTTCCCAGGGTTCCATTGTCGATCGCGCCGCCAACTACAAAAGGTCGATCGATACCGCCTCCGTGGCGAATTGCGATCGCCCCCGCCCCCGCACCTCCGGCAGTAGAAATACTCGAAGAATTGCCCGATATATCGTTGAAAACATTGTTCGAGCGAAACAAACCGAGGGTTGTCACATCAACGCTGCCACCAGTGCCACCAAGGCCACCTTGAGCATTGATAAAGCCCAACTGAATGTTATCAGTCGCGTTCAGGGAAACGCCTCCGCCGTTGCCGTTTGAAGTGCTGCTGGAGTTGATATCTAGAGCCGAAATGCCCGCTTTCGAGATGACATCAATATTTCCGCCGATCGCCCCCGAAGCGTTCAAAGCTCCGGCAGTTAAAGGCCCAGCATTGGTTTGGAGAGCGATCGCGCCTCCTGTTCCCGTTGCCGATGACGAGTCGATCGCGCCTGCTGCAACAGTATTTCCCTCAACCCGAATCCTCCCACCGTTCGAGGTAATATTGCCCGTCCGAACCTCGCCGCTTCCTTGCAGATTCACGCTGCCACCATCCGTCCTTAAATTACCCTCTAGGAGGACATTTTCTGCCTTGATATCGGCTCCCAAAGCGGCCGTGCTGCCCCCCCCGAAGGTAGCGGAATCGCGGGCGTTAACGCTCAAACTGCGCGCTGTAATTGTGGAAGCAGCCGTCACGCTAGCAGCATCGGCCGAAAGCAGGCCCAACCTCTGAGTTTGACCGACTAGGCCGCCAAAAGTAATGTTGCCGCCAGCGCGCAGCGTCAAATTATTAGCCCGGCCCGGCGTGCTGTCGAGGCTATTGGCAAAAGTGATATTGCCGGTAGTGGTGGCTAGGGCGGCACTGCGATCGACTGTGACGTTACTATTGAAAGTCATGTCGCCAGATGTCGCAATATTGCCCGATACCTCGGTACTGCCGGCGTTGACAGCCAAACTCGCCAGCGGTGCAGTTTGACCGACTGTAGCGCCGAACAGCACTCGCCCAGCGTCAAGTCTCAGGGCGTGAGATCCGTCTAGGCTACCGGAGAACAGAATGTTGCCGGTAACTTCCGTGCTCAAAGCCACGTCAGCATTGAGGGATGCGTTTCCTGTGAAAGTGAGATCGCCGCCGGATGTCGCAATGTTGGCGTTGAGATCAGTTTGAGGCGCGTCGAGAGTCAAGCTAGCGCTGCCGCTTGTACTCAGGGGATTGTTGATCGCGATCGATCTGCCTTGAAGTGTCAGCGGGCTGTTGAAGGTAATGGGTGCAACGATCGCGATCGACGAGCTGCTACCGTTTTCGCGCCCGATCGCGATCGAGCCGAAATCCCCCGCCAAAGCGCCGAGATCCGTTGCCGTCAAGTCCAAAATGCCCAAAATATCGCCGGTGCCACCGATCCGAATCGCTCGGCTGTCGTTGGGCTGCAAGCGAATTGTTCCCCCCGCACTGCTGACAGAATTGCTGCCGCCTCTGAAGTCAATACCGTTAGCAGTGATAGCGATACTGCCGCCGTTAGCATTGAGTCCGCCCAGAGAGATGCTGCTGCCAAAAATGTTGATGTTGCCACCTTGAGTCTCGATTAAATCGTTGGGGTCATTGACAACAAACACTCCGCCCGATCTAAATGTTACGGTGTCTCCGGTTCTCGCTTGCAGGGAAAGTTTGTTATCGGGCAAGTCTTGGAGGGTTATATAGCCGGGGGTATCTAAAACCACGTTGCTGCCGGCCGCCATCTGTTCCAACTGCACTTCTGAGATCGATGTTTCATTGGGTTCTGGTTCCGATTCCAGTTCCCCGCCAGTCGATCCCCCGCTGGTGGATCCGTTACCGCTGACGATCGTAATATTTGCCGGATCGAGCCACAAATTGCCGATCGCACCGTTAGTCGCGCGGGTATCGACCTCTCCTTGGAAAGTTAAAGCATTTTTGCCGGAAACTTCTACTCTGCCGCCGTTACCTGCGGCAGTGCCCCCGCGAGCACTAATATTGCCCAAGAAGCGAGTTATATTGTCTGACCAAATTACCGCAGTGCCGCCATTGCCGCGGTCGATCGCGTTTGCTGCGATCGTAGAATCAGGACTAACATAAGTTACCTGGGCGTTTGGCACTGGTTCCATCCCCTGGAAACCGCCTCCGACGCGCACAGTACCTCCGCCGTCTGTCCCGGAAGCATCGATATTTGCGCCGAAGAGTCCGACTTTTTCTCCTAAAATATTGACTGTGCCGCCAGCATTCCCAGAAGGGCCAAATACATTTACAGAACCAGAGACGATCGCACTTCCCCCATTTATCCCCACTGTTTGGCCGCCAGTCAGTACCAATTGACCTTGTGCGTTAGTCGTTAAACCTGTGGCTGACGCTACGCCGGGGCCTGTTAGCAACTGAGGCAAAGAAACCGGGGCGATCGCCGATTGTTCTGACTGCAAAGACGGAGTAATTTCTAAACTTAATAAATTGC
The DNA here is from genome assembly GCF_036705685.1 of Microcoleus sp. AT3-A2. Lineage (NCBI taxonomy): Bacteria > Bacillati > Cyanobacteriota > Cyanophyceae > Oscillatoriales > Microcoleaceae > Microcoleus > Microcoleus sp. AT3-A2. The sequence goes on along the minus strand of NZ_JAUBVF010000019.1, from coordinate 41,550 downwards.
CAGCTTGACTGATACGGACTGCATTTTCTCCCGGAACAGCAGCCACAGTAATTTGACCGCCTGGAGCCGATAATTGTCCTGTATTAATAACAGTGCCACCGAGCAAAGTTAAACTTTGCCCGCTACCAACTGCCAAGTTTCCTGCATTGACAATTGCCCCTATTTGTGAGTTATTAAAATTAAATTGATTGGGATTTCCCACTAAAGCTTTGTAATCATTAATTCCGGCAGAATTGAACCAGTTATCGCCGAACCCAATACCTGTAGCAGTTGTCGCGAAAAAAGACCCCGGCACGTTTAATCTAGCATTTTGACCGAAGACAATTCCCGCCGGATTCATTAAGAATAAATTTGAGTTGCCGCCGCTTACAGAAATCAGACCGTTAATGACGGAAACATCCCCGCCGGAAATCCGCCCTAAAATATTTTGAATATTTGGATTAGTTAGAAAATTAGCGATTTGACCTTCGCTGAGATTAAACTGACTGAAGCTGTGAAACAGATTGGCCCCGTTTCCTGACAGTTGTCCGCCACTAATATCTGTACGGTTTTGCTCGGACTGAACAACAGTATTTGTGCCGTCAGTAGCGGGAACGACAGGTTGCGATCGCACTGCTAGCGGTAGCAGCCAAAAACCTAATGTCAAAATTAGAGCAGAACGAAAATAGGTCATTAGTCATTAGTTATTAGTCATTAGTTATTAAGCTGTGGCGGCATTTAAATTGTCTGTCAAAAAACAATCAAAGTCTTGTGGGGAGTAGGAGTTGGGCCTCCCGCCCGCCTCGAATATGCAATTTAAATGCGCGACAGCTTAGTCATTAGCCAGAAGGAAGAAAGAAGAGGTTCGAGGGAAGTCAGAAAAGCCAATTGCCTATTGCCAATTCTCTATTACCAATTCCCTGTTTTGCCCATGCCTCATGCCCCATGCCCCATGCCCCATTCTAATCTCTTATCGTTTTGATTTTTTTTGAGCTGTAATGTTCCGCCAAAGTGCCAATAAACTTAAAAAGGTCGATCGAACACCGCCACCGCCGGGGGTCGATCGCACTCCAAAACCACCCGTTGCCAGAATGTGGGAAATTCAATAAAAATTTTGTATTGATCTGTAACAAGTGTATTGACAAAATCCCCCCAGAGTCCTATGATTGGAGCACTGATTGGGTGGGAAAGTAAAAACCCACACAATAACTGGCTCCTCTAATAAAGTTAAAAACAAAATATTGATGCTTTTAGAGACCAACCATGCAAACTCCAGCTTTCCCATTTCTAACTGAACAAATAGTAGAGCGGATATTTTCGTCAGGCGAACTGACTCGCGATGACAGACAGCGAATTCAGTCAATGCTCTTAAATGAGTCGATCGGCGAAAATGAATTGAGCTTAATTGAAAGAGTCATGGAAGGCGTAGTCAAGGGAATCCTTGACGTGATGAATTAGTTGATAACGGGCGCGAACATATCTAAATGTAGGGTGCGCCGAGGCACACCTTACCCTAATTTTAAATAAAATCGAAAATCGAAAATTCTGTCACCGTTCTAAAAATCATCATTCGGGCCGTAATCCGGGCCCTCATCCGAGCTAGTATCACGACGCACAAGTTCAGAAGGAGGCCTATCGTTACTCCAGGCCCACCACACGGAATCGCACTGGCAGCGGTAAAATTCTTGCCACTTGCGGCGGTTGAACTCGGTGTATACTGGCGATCGGCGATTAATCCAGACCTCAGTGGCATCCGTACAGCTAGCACCGCACTTGGGACAGCAAAACTCATTAGCGTGAACCGCCGTCGCAGTCCATTCAGGAGGATGTGGAGCAAAAGCTTCCATGTGTTAGAGTTTCTATCTAAACTGCTGGTAATTAAGGCAAATCAAGGCTTGCTAAAGATCCGCAGAGTTCGGAATGACCTAAGCAATGACATAAGTACGCTGTTGAGTGCGTAATTTATCTGCCCGTTATTTTTTTTAGCATTTGCCGTCAGATGAATAGTATAACTGATGTGGTGCAAACCGTCGATCGGCATTCTCAAGTATTTCAAGGACTAGGCTCATGTCTATCTACAATCTTATCTCGTTTCTGGGCATTTTTGGCTTATGTGCGATCGCCTGGGTTTTTTCAGAAAACCGCAAAGTTCAGTATATACCTTGGCGCGTCATCATCTGGGGCATTGGCCTGCAATTAGTCTTAGGATTTTTAGTATTCCTGTTCCCCCCAACTCGCATCGCCCTAGAGTGGTTTACTAGCTTACTGGATGGAGTATTCACCGCTGCTGACGCTGGAGCGAGGTTTGTATTCGGGAGCAATGTTGTACCCATACCTGGTAAAGAGCCGGCAGTTAATTTAGGATATATTTTTGCCTTTCGAGCTTTACCGACAGTCATCTTTTTTTCTGGCCTCATGGCCTTGCTATACAACATCGGCGTGATTCAAATTGTCACCGAACTTTTTGCCAAAATATTTTATACGACAATGCGGTTGAGCGGCGCAGAAGCCCTCAGTGGCGCTGCTAATATTTTCGTAGGAATTGAAGCGGCAATTGTCGTCAAGCCTTATTTGCCCAAAATGACTCGTTCGGAAATTTGTGCAATCCTCTCTTGCTGTTTTGGGACTGCCGCTTCTTCAACTTTAGCAATTTACGTTAGTTTCCTCAAGCCAGTTTTTCCAAATATTTTAGGGCATTTAGTTTCAGCCTCAATTATCGCCATACCCGCTTGTTTTGTCCTCTCCAAAATCTTAGTACCAGAAACAGGCGTGCCGCTGACAATGGGCGGCATTCCCAAGGAAGAACGGAAGCCTAAAGGCCGCGAGTTTGTGGGCGAAGAAATTTCCGAAATGGACGGCGCAGAATTCAAACAAGAGACTGTAGGGGGAGAACCCATTGAACGAGTCAGCCCTTTGGATGCAGCGATAATTGGTGCATTGGACGGTGTAAAAATGGCGGTAGCCATTGCCGCTGTTTTGATTTTAATCTTAGGCTTAGTTTCCTTAATTAATCAATTCTTTGGCTGGCTGGCAATTTTGCCAGGCCCCATTGGTGGCTTTTTCAAAGTTGTCACCTTAGCAAACATTATGGGAGTTTTATTTTATCCCCTGACGCTATTAACAGGAGTCTCCATTGACGACTCTTGGCAAGCATCAGTAATCATCGGTCGCAGGCTATTAGAAACAGCGATTCCGCCCTATCAAAGTTTAGCAGAAGCGGGGGCAAAAGGACTGGTGAGCGATCGTACAGTTTTAATTGTCAGTTATGCCCTTTCCGGCTTCGCCCACTTAGCCTCCGTCGGCATATTTGTCGGCGGTACGATCGCCCTAATTCCATCCCGTCGCAAAGACATTTCCGAACTTGGTTGGAAAGCATTATTTGTCGGCACTTTAGCGACAATGATGATCGCTTGCATCGCGGGAACCTTCGACACCGGAGACGCCAGCATTTTAGGCGCTAAAACAGCCCCTGCTGCCCCACTAACAGCCCCTGATTCTCCGAAACCGCTGCCATCCCCAAACGCTAATTCAAAGCCGTCAGTTGCCCCAGAAATTGCCAGCCCGAAGCCTTCGGCTAATACTCAAAAAGCGACTCCCAGAGATCAAGAATCTCCCTCTCCCGCATCCAAGAAAAACCCTTAATTATCTTCTATGGACTTGTAGGGGCTGGTTTTTCCAACAATATTTAACTCCCGTTAAAAATCTTGTAAACCCGCCCCCGCACAACCAATAATCTAGATTAACTTTGATTTGCATCAGCTCAGTTATGGACACGCTCAAACCAAAGAAACCGGGTTTTTCATCAAATCTGTGGTTGTCACAAAGTATGCTCGCAAAAACCCGGTTTCTGGCCACCCGTGCATCAGATTGCGATTTGCCCTTGGGTGAGTGAGGGCGGGTTTTAGAGATTGTAGGTTTTAGACAATTATGGTTGGTGAACCCGCCCCTACAAGCCCCTGATGGATGTTGTTGTTTTTTATGCCGATGCAAGCAATTCCCAATTCCCAATTCCCAAAATTTATGAATCCCGATCCAGAAATTCGCCGCCTGCTAGATGTGATGCCCGCTTCCGGCCGCATGATGTGTAAAATTATTAATAAGCCACAACAATCAACGGTAATTGACTGCGATTTTCCTTTGCCTTGGAATCAATATCGCCCGATTTATATTAATTTTGATTTGTGGCGGCTGCTATCTAAGCCGCAGCGGGATTTACTGCTATTGCGGAATGTAAGTTTTCTGTGCAGTTTTAAGTGGTTTAAACCAGATATTTATCAAGGTGCGGCTCTGGCGGGAATTGTCGGGACTGTTGTAGAGTTGTTGCAGGGAGATGCGATCGGCACTGCGATCGCGGGCGGTTTGACGGGACTCGCCATGACTCGAATTTGGCGCGACAACCGCAGTTCCCAAGTAGAGTTAGATGCTGACGAAGGGGCGGTTAGAGTAGCGGGAAGGCGCGGTTACAACGAAGCGGAAGCTGCCGGACATTTGCTTGGGGCGATCGAGGCTGTGGCGCAGATTGAAGGGCGCAGTTTGGATTTTAATGAGTTGATTCGGTGTCAAAACTTAAAGGCGATATCGGGTATTTCGGCGGTGGGCGTGCCCGATAGTGTCAGGCAAGATTGAAAAAAACGTAGATATAATCAAGAGGGAAACCCCTAAAATCCACACCTATGTTAATTTTGCCAAAACTGGAAAACCTGCGCGATACTCTACCTATAGAAGGAGCTGTCCGCATTGAATTAGTGGAAGGCATACCCATCTTTAAAGCCTCCACCGCTGTCAAAAATCGCATCCAAGAACTGTTGGACAAACAACAAACTTTGCCCCTCAATCCTGACGAAGAACAAGAACTCAATCTTTACGAAGAAATCGACGATTACCTCAGTTTTGTCAATCGGACTGTCCGCAATATTTTCCTGGGGCAGATTCAGCCTACTGTGTAGAAATGTCCGCTTTACCAATCAGTATCAGCTACACCACACAGCATTAGAAATCCTCCCTTGGGAAATTCGCCCATTCTTCCCTACGAACTTCATCTATGTCAGTCGCAGATAGTGCCATTCCCAAGTCAGCACATAAACCCCACAATGATTTGCGGGGAGTAGGACAAACGACAACTAATTCTCGTTCTATCTCAGGAACCATCCACTTAATCAACCGTAACTTTTCCGAGAGAGACAACTGCTTAACAAGACTGAAAAATGCCTCGAAAGTCATGTTTTTATGTGGGAATGTTCGAGCGATATAATTTTAGCATTTTTGCTAATCGCAAAAGCGATCGACAATGACTTACTCTTGATACCAATCGCAATTCAAACCAGCAACTCACCAAAAATTGCTTGTTCTCGAATAGCCTGATAATTTTTCAAAATCTCCGACAACCTCAGCAAAGCTTCTAATTCTCGTGCTTGTTTCGGAGTCAAATCTCTCCGTTCCGCTGCGTAAATAAGTTCGCCAAGCACAATCAACCTAGCTTCAACAGGAATATTATTTTTGATACCCAGCTCGATTCTTTCCTTAAAACTATTGAAAAGATTCTCCATTGTCCAATTCCTCCCTCGTTAACTCTTGAACTTTACCATCATTAAAAATCAATGTGATTTTTTGCAACAGCCTTTCAGTATCCCAAACCATCGCTCTGGTAATTCCTTTATTGATATCTGCAATATCAACCTCAGTATTTATATGATAAGCTACATTGCGAGCGCGTTTTTTAGCGACAGCTACGCCTCTTTGAACTGTATTTTTGATACTGACTGCTTCTGGACTCAGCTCTTTAAACTCCCAGATTTCCCCATCAATTTCAGCATCAGGTGTTCTGATGCCTGGTGAAGCTTGCTCGCTCAATAACTTCACTCGTCGCCCAAGTCTCGCCAAAACTTCAGCGATAAACCGCTCAGAATCATTGGTATTATGGTTTTGATGGATGAGTACGAAGCCGCCTGTATCCTCATTATAATAATACCGTTCATACTCAGGCTCGGCAAGGTTGTAGATGTTCTGACTTTGCTGGATATAATTTGGCTTCACGGTCAATCTTTAGCCTGATTTTATGATTGTAGCTTACTGTTTTAGGGAAACCGATCGCCCTTTTTCTCTCTACTGTGTCATCGTCCGATTTAGGGTAGGGGGAAATAAAAAAGCTCGATTCCTGTCGCAAGCTTGGCTAATGCACTTATTTTAAGCAAAAGTGCGATCGACCGATCCATCCCCCTATGACTCCTCCTCATCTACTCGCCGACTGAGATAATCCGGCAACTCATCAAAACATACCCCCACCAAACGGCAAAAATCCCTCATTTGCCGAACAGTCATCGTAGGTTCGTCTCCCTTTTCCCATCGCCGCACCGACGAAGCCGACACCCCCATCCGCACAGCCAACTCTTCTTGGCTCAAATTAGCGTCCTCCCGCAGTCTCCGAAAAGGCAACTCTTTTTCTGGTTGCCGTTGACGTTGCCTTTTTTTTACCATATTATTATAACAGATTAAATTAACCGCTTAATTTAAGCGCTTAAATAGCTTGTAATAGGCACAGCCATAGCCAGAACAGACTGCACTAAAAATAAAAGGTGCAATTCTGTCACATTCCTATGGGCAAACATACCCAATTTAGAATACAGCCATGAACACCCCAGAAACTGCGAATGCCTGGATTATTTACCGACTGCTGCCCAACTTTCAGCGCTTACCTGTCGCGCAATTTCGCAGCCGCAGCGAAGCAGAATCTTCCCTGAAAGTCATCCGGCAAATGCTACCCAATACCGAATTAATACTTGCTTTCGAGGTTGGGCCAGACAATCCAACTACCGAACTCAATCAGCCCCCTGCTAAAGAACCAAACTTGCCAACTTCAGCTAACCGAGAACTCTTGAAACTTTTCATTATCAGTTCTCGTCCTGTTGTTTCCCGCGTCATTCATTCTTTTCACCGCGATAATTTTGCCTGCGTTTCTGACTGGAGTCCGCTTGTCCCAACTCAAAATCCCGGTGAAGTGATGAGCGTCTTAATTAAACATTTGGCTGCTGACTCTTAGTGACGGTCTAGTTCCCGCCTTTGTAGGGGCAATCCCTCCGCGATCGCCCCTTACCTATGACCTAGAACAATGATAAACTTGATATTCATACCCATCTACCGCAGGCAAATCGCGCGATTCAACCTGACATTTCTGTGATTCTAGATTGACAGGTGCGCGAAAATTAACCAACCACAAATCAAGCGGGCGTTCTAATTGACTGAGTGTTTTGTCAAGAGTCCCTGCCGCTATTTCCGGCCCCTCCCTTCTCTGATTAGCCAAAAGAAACAGCGGAGAATCAAAGGCTTTAACGTCCTCCTCCTTCCCTTTTCCTTCTTCCCTCTTCCCTCTTCCTTCTTCCTTCTTCCTTCTTCCTTCTTCCTTCTTCCTTCTTTCCCATTCCCACCCTATCCCCATCAATTCTCCTATTTCTACATGAGTCTTTTGAGTAGTGGCAATTAACACGGGAACTTTCGATAATTCGCGGATAACCGGAATTAAAAGGTCTGGTTTGTAATATTTGCGATAGCCGAGATTGGAATTTACTGTGACACCGCTAAAAAAACCCATTACTAAAATTAGCAGAACTGCTTTTTTGCCAGCCATTTCCATAGCAGGTAAATTAAACGATTGACTTTTTACTGTAGGTGTGTTACAAATAACCGCCAAGGTTGCTCCTAAAAGCAATATCACCCCCGGAAAGTAGACGAAATTGTATCGTGCGCCGCGTGTGAGGTCAATGCCGAGAATATATGCAAAGCTGAAAAATAGGAAAATTGCTCCTAGCACAAATCCGGCGAAAATAACAGTACCTAAACGAGTATCGGGCGCTGTTAAAGAATTTTTAAAAGCGCTAAACAGGATGGGAAGCACCAATATAAAAAATATTGTCATGACGATCGCCGATGCTACTACTACTACCAAATTTGGTGACTCCACCGGCAGCAGAGAGATGACAGTGATCCATCCAGCTAAAGCTTGAAAAATCGGCGCAATCCAATCTATAAATGTGCGATCGCCGCTGACAATCCAATTAGTTAGTTCGCTGCCGTATTTATTCGACAAAAATACCGGCAGCCAAACTAAACCGCCCGCCAAAGTACCCATCGCTACTGCGAAAAGCCGCCAGAGGATTTGAAATTGCCAAATATTAGGCTGCTGGCTGTTGTCAATTGGCAGCTTTCCATGAAACTGCATCCAGATTACAGCAATTAATGCTATTGCTTCCGCACACAAAGTCAGTGCAAAAAAGTAGTGAACCGCAATCCCTAAACAATTAACAACAACCCACAACAGCACCGCCCAAATAGGCAGGGGAGCGCGCTGTTGCAGCTTTTTTGCAGCTAATGTGAGGCAAAAAAGAGAGGCAATAACTAATAAGATTCCTAAAGTGTAATGGCGAGCTTCCTGAGCGAGATAAATCCCGTAGGGAGAAACTGCCATCATCGCGGCCGCACATTGACCGACTAAACGAGAACTAAAAGCGAATTTGCCTAAAAAGTAGATAGCTGGAACTGAAATCACGCCCAATAAAGCAGGAAGAGCTCGCCCTATCCAAACTAAACTATCCTCGGTAGGCCCAAACAGTCGCATCCACCAGTGGGCGAGCATAAAATATACTGGTGGATGGTTGCTTTCTAGCAGCAAATTGCGGAGCACGTCGGCGGTGTCAGCATCGGGGCGCAATTGTAGGGGTTGTAATAATGTAGAAAGGTCGATCGCGCGATCGAGCGGCACCCCGCGAAAACTGTTGCCCAAACTAAAAACTAGGGTCGAAAACTCGTCTGTCCACAGCGGTTTCGAGTCCAAATTGGCAAAGCGCAAAATAAAGGCGATCGCAGTCCACAGCAATAGCAACAACAGTTGTTTGTTCTTAATCATTAATTCAGTCATTCAAAGGCATAGGGAAGAAGAGTTATTAGTAATTAGTCATTAGCCATCAGTCATTTTATCAATTATCAATCACCAATTACCAAATACCAATTACCAAATACCTATTCCCCCTTACCAATTACCCCTTACCAATTACCTATCTACTTCCGTTACCCGCCAGCTCAACTTCATATTAATCCAGAAATTCCACAGAGTCACAGCCGCGATCGCAATTAAATTAGCCAAATATTCATTCATCCCAAAAACATTAAACAGCACATTAACCAGCAGCACATTCAAAATCAAACCCATCAAGCAAATCGTATTAAATTTCAACAGCCGTTTCAATCGCTGGCGCTTTCCTGGCTGTCGCTTAGAAATATCCCCAAAAGTCCACAAATCATTCCACAAAAAGTTACTGATAATTGCACATTCAGCCGCAATGATCAGACTGCGAGTCAGCTCCCAATTGAGGATATCCCGCAGCACGTACAAAACCCCCATATTCACAAACACGCCGCTGAAACCCACCATGCCAAACCGCAGAAACTTGCCCATCGGCCAGCGGGCAAACCGCAACCGAAGCAAATGTCGCAAATACTCAATATACTGTTTCCAGGTAACTTTGCTCTCGCCTTCTTGCCGCTCCTGAAACACGTAACCAACTTCTCCAATCCAGCGGATGTCCCCCCTGCCGAGCACTTCAATCAATATTTTGTAACCAGCAGGATTCATGGTTTTGCCAGCTATGCAAGTGCGGCGCACCATAAAATAGCCGCTCATCGGATCGGAAACTCGGCCCACCACTCCCGGCAGGATCACCAACCCCACGGTTTGAGCGCCCCGCGATAAAAATCGCCTGATAACGCTCCAGTCGCTCACACCGCCCTCGGCGACGTGGCGGCTCGCTGCGGCCAAATCGGCTCCCCGCTGAATTTCTGCTAAAAGCTGCAATAGCGTCTCCGGGGGATGCTGCAAGTCGGCATCGATGACGCCCAAAACCTCACCCTGAGCTGCCTGCCACCCGCGAATTACCGCTGTGGAAAGTCCCCGCTCCTCTTCCCGGCGCATTACCCGCAATTGCGGATATTCCGGTGTCAGGGACAGGGCGACTTCCCAGGTGCGATCGGGGCTGTCGTCATCGACTACAATTAATTCGTAGTTGCCGGGAAGGATACCATCAAGCAATTGGCTCAATTTTTCCACAATACTCTGGATATTCCTGCACTCGTTGTACGTGGGAATTACCAGGGAAAAATAAATTGGTGGTGTGCCTGCGTTTACAAAAGTTGAACCGAAAGTCTGTATAGCAGGAATTTGCAAAGGCCCCGACGGCACTGGCAATACCTGATTTGGTTGGTAGCTGCCCATAATTTGAGTGTTCAGAAAATAAAGGATGGTTTTGTAAGACTTGAGATTTTAGAATATCGTTCCTCTATAGTTGATTCGTTAAAATATAAAAACGCCTTAATTATAGGCAGCAATTCTGTAGCTTAGCTAACAAAAAAACTGTGGATGCAATTCTCGATCGAGCTTTACAAGGTTATAATATCTCTTCTGCAGAGGCCTTGGTACTTTTGCAGCAAAGAGATCCCGATGCGCGAGCTTCTATTCAAACAACCGCTGATTTGCTCCGCCGCCGACAATCAGGGGATACTGTCACCTATGTTATAAATCGGAATATTAACTTTACTAACATTTGCGAGCAGCATTGCAGTTTTTGTGCATTCCGCCGCGACGAGGGAGATGAGGGTGCTTTTTGGTTAGATGCAGCCCAAATGCAGGAAAAGGCAACTGATGCAGTGCAGCGGGGTGCAACGGAAATTTGTATGCAGGGGGGCTTAAATCTTCAAGCTAAGCTGAACGGCGCATTTTTACCTTATTATCTGCAATTGGTGAAAACTATTAAGGATAAGTTTCCTCAGTTGCACTTGCACGCTTTTTCGCCGCAAGAAATAGAATTTATTTCCAGAGGAGATAATCTTAGTTTCAGCTATGTAATTTCGGCTTTGCGGGATGCGGGAGTTGGTTCGATGCCGGGAACTGCGGCGGAAGTTCTCGACGATTCTGTGCGACGGGTGATTTGCCCGGAAAAACTAAATTCGGCAACTTGGCTGGAAATTGTGGGAACTGCTCACCGTCTGGGTTTGCCGACAACGAGTACGATGCTGTGCGGGCATATTGAGACGGCAGGGCAGCAGGTTTTGCATTTAGAAAAAGTACGATCGCTCCAACAAACTGCGATCGACCAAAACTATGGGGCACGCATCACAGAATTTATTTTACTACCATTTGTCGGACAGGAAGCACCGGCACCTTTGCGGAGTCGAGTCGGCCGCGACCAACCAATTTTAGCAGATACATTGTTACTCACCGCTGTATCGAGAATCTTTTTAGGCAATTTGATTTCCAATCACCAGCCGAGTTGGGTAAAATTAGGTTTAGATGGAGCTACTGAAGCGCTGAAATGGGGCTGCAATGACATCGGCGGTACATTGATGGAAGAGCACATTACTACAATGGCCGGTGCGGTTGGCGGCAGTTGTCAATCTGTCGAAGATTTGCAAAATGCGATTAGTTCTTTGGGGCGGAGTTATCAGCAAAGAGATACTATTTATCGACCTTTAGGGGTTGATAAATTGGCAGTAATAAGTAGTAGGATAAATTGAGCGATGTCTTATAGCGAGTTCACCTCAATTATCAAAGTTAAACAAGCCTTTGGATTAACAACTGTAGAAGGGCCGCGATTTCTACCGCAAATAACTCCGATCGTTCCGAGTGTAACCCTGACAGATTTTTTGGCAAATAGTTTACCCGTAGCTGTGGCGACAGGTAGCGAAAAAGCTCGTTCGGAAATGATTATTACTCCGGTACTGCTGGAAGTCAGGAAGATTTTGCAGCAGAATATTAGCTTGTTTTCGGGGGAAGACTTTACGGTTGATTATGAAACTGGACTAAACGGGATTTGTGATTATTTGATTAGTCGTTCTCCAGAAATGTTGGAGATTGAAGCACCGGCAGTGGCGGTTGTTGAGGCTAAAAAAGCTGATTTGAAGACAGGAATTGGACAGTGCGTTGCAGAAATGGTGGCAATGCAGAAGTTTAATGAAGCAAAGGGGAAACCAATTTCAGTTATTTATGGCAGTGTCAGTAACGGCACACAGTGGCGATTTCTCAAACTTGAGGAAAAAATTGTATCGATCGATCTTAATGACTATGCCTTGCCTCCGGTGGACGAAATTTTGGGAATGCTGGTTTGGATGGTACGAGATGGCTGAATAAGCGCGATCGCACTTTTGACTAAATTCTAGAAAGAGCGATCGCACATTTATGACTTCATTGCAGCCGGATTAATTTGACTAACAGACTCATGATTTCTCCCTGATCGGGTGTAATAATGATGCGATTGTCGGGAATGGCGATCCTCTTCGAGGGCTGCGCTAACGGATGAGTCCAACGAACAGCTTCCTCGTAGCGCAATGCGTGCAGTTGGTGGATAGTTCGCCGTACCCCCAGCGGCGAACCGATGATGACGTGACGGACTGCTTCGCGATCGCCCTCAAAGGTTTGGTTGGTTAAAACATTCGGCGATGTTTGGTTCGATGATGAATCTTGCAACATAGCTTTGACAAATAATTTTGGATAGGTTTGATGCTTTGTAACGGTAAAACCGCGTACAATAACAAGTTGAAGAAAAGACAGCAATTCCCCTACAGCACAAGTTGCGGTTCTGGTGCTGTCTCGTCTTTATGTGTTTTATTAGCGTAAACCAATTTACGGTTAACCGTCAAGTGATTTGCGTAAATTAATTTACGGTAAGGGTCAAGCTGCTTGTGGAAATGCCGGAAAAATCAGAGCGATCGCCCCTAATGCGGCTCAGACTTAAGCGATCGCTGACCCAAAAGCAGCTAGCAGACGCACTTGGCGTTACGGAAACAACTGTAAGGAACTGGGAATCCGGGCGCTCTGTACCGAAGCTAACGCCTGTTCAATACAAGAAGTTGCTAGAGATTCTGCAAATTACCTCTGCTGAATTACCAGACCAATTTGGTTTTCCCAGCGATGCTGATGGATAGAAAATGGAATATTATAATTGAGGCGTTTTATTTAAACGAACTCATACAATGTTTTGAAAAAAAAAGGAATATGAGACTTAACATCGCTACTTTGGTCTGAATAAAATCTGCCAATTTCTAACGATAGTTGCTCTCTAAATACCCAATCTTCCCGGCTAAACTCACCAAATGGCTTAATTTGATGCCAATAATCCTTAGCTTTTTTAATTGTCAGCAAAACTGCGATCGACTGGTTCTTATGCGTTTCATCTACACCATTTTGAAACCGCTCTTTCCACGAAGCCTGAAATGCTTGAACTTCAGTACAATTCAATCCCGAACAGTAACTAATGCGATCGAACGCTCTCTGTAGGTTGTTCTGTAAATCCAAGTCGCTACAAATTGCATCCGCCATATTCAGATAAATATTTGCGAGTACCGCAGGATTTCCCTGATACATCGGCTTGTTACAACAATTGTCAAATATTGGTTGAAGTTCAGGTATCAGAAAGTATGCTTCTTTATGAATCAAACCTGTAACCCAGATCCGGTGCTGTGCTGCGTTTTGCTCTTTCACCTCTGATTTTTCGTAAAGATTCCGAAAAATTGCTTCTGTGTCTGTAAAAATATAATTGTCGATCGTTTGCAGTTGCAAGTCTAAATCTATCATTGCAAAAAGTCGATCGGGATCTAAATATGAATTAGTGGTATCCTTTTCGTGTAATATTGAAAGAGTAGAGTAGGTGTCTATTACATCTTTGCGATCGCCACAGTTAAAAAATTCCGGTCGCTTCTGTCTCCACCATATCGGAACGCAAGCCTTATAAAAGTTGGCATCAGGCATTTGCTCCATTGCTTTATAAGCTTGAGGTGACTCTCTACCCTGCGTCTTCCGAATATCACCTTCGCACAATACTACAATTTTGTTTTTAATTCGGGGAGATTGAAGAATTGCCTCGCAATGTTTTTTTAGGTGTTCTGGATTAAGACTCATTTCTAATATTAGATTCTTGTTTGATCAGTTTTGGCTCAATTTCTTTAACGTGAGCTGGTGTTAGAGCTTCACACAATGCGTAGGAGTGAGTTGCCAGTATATATTGATTGCTGGGAGCCCACTCTTTTAGGTCTGATATAATTTGATATTGCCAATCTGGATGAAAAGCAATTTCAACTTCATCCATCAAAACAATAGCATCTTCTATGTTGCGGAACTTGAGCCATATATAAATGCTAAGTCTTTTTAGTTCGCCGTGACTTAAATCTTCTGGATATAGTTCTATAGTTTCACCATTATTATACAATTTAAAATTCACGCCAGAAAAATCTTCATCTAAATTTATCCTTTTATTTGATAACATCAGATTTAAGTTGTTAATTAGAGCTTGATAACTGTTCCCGTAGTTACCTGTTTTTATCGCTTCTGTGAAGTCGCGATCGCGAGCAGCTTTAAATAATTCAATAAGTAGCTCTACAGCAAGGAAGTCATATGTAAACAAGCCTTGTAATTCAGATTTGGCAGAGTCGAGTATCCCGTAATAACCACCATCTCCCTTACTTGAGCCTCGAAATAATAGTTTTTTATATTTTTGGGGAAAAAATAAAAAAACTTGTGTTGAAGGAGCTGCTAGAAAAATTTTATGCGACAGTTTGTTTAACAATAATTTAGCTTCATCGTTTTTTAGATTATTAAAACAACATAGTAACTCTGTATTGGGATATTGATTATTATTAGATTGTTTAGCATTTAAATAATCACATATAATTATATCGTTTGACTTTATTTCTTCTTCAAAACTATCTTCTAAAATATCAAATTTCTTACGACAATAAAATTCTAGTTTGACAATTTTTCCTCCCGCCCAAATGTCAATAATGGCTAAGACTCTTTTGTCTTCCCCACCATCTACTTTAAATCCCTGAAGCAGATTTTGTAAATATAGTTTTTTAGCTTCATCAAAAGAACAGTGCAGTAGTACAAAAATTAACTGCAACAGCGTACTTTTCCCTCCGCCATTTTGACTTCCCAGCGGAAAAATTTTAGGAAAAAAATCTTTTTCAAAAGTGATGTCAATGTCCTTTAAACCGCGAAAATCAGGAACTTGAACTCGTAGCAAGTGCATAAAAAACTCCTGGTGTTGGGTTGCATTTTTTATTGAAACCCTGAGCCACAATCATTTTAGATTATAACTCACATCTTTTACTATTTTCAAGAACAGGCTTTCCGGCCTGTTTCACAACATATTAAATTAATGCTTTTTAGCTGAGTCCGGCAGTCCGCCAGGGCATGAATTCCCTGGCGGCTTTTCGGTTTAAGCAGGAGATGAGATTAAACCTTAAACTTCTCCACAATCCGTCTCATCGCTTCTTCCACATTCTCCCGACTATTAAACGCCGAAATGCGGAAATAACCCTCACCCGCCGCACCAAAACCAGAACCCGGAGTTCCCACCACATTGCAAGTTTCCAGCAACTTCTGAAAGAAATCCCAACTCGACAAACCGTGAGGCGTTTTCACCCACACATAAGGCGCATTTTCGCCGCCAAAAACCTGGATTCCCGCCGCTGTCAATTTCTCGCGAATAATCGCAGCATTTTCCATGTAAAAATTGACTAAAGCCTGAATCTGTGCCTTGCCAGCCTCAGAATAAACCGCCTCAGCACCGCGCTGCACGATGTAAGAAACTCCGTTAAACTTAGTAGATTGGCGGCGGTTCCACAGCTTCCAAATTTCGACATCGGAACCATCTGCAGCTTTTCCAGTCAAAGTCTTCGGTACAACTGTCAGCGCACAGCGAGTACCCGTAAAACCAGCATTCTTTGAAAAAGAACGAAATTCGATCGCACAATCCCGCGCCCCTTCAATTTCGTAGATAGAATGCGGCAAACTCGGATCGGTAATATACGCTTCGTAAGCCGCATCGAAGAAAATAATCGAACCGTTAGCTTTAGCATAATTTACCCAAGCTTGCAAGTGTTCCTTGGTTGCAGTTGCCCCCGTCGGGTTATTCGGAAAACACAAGTAAATTAAATCGACTTTTTTGTCTGTGGGAATTTCCGCAGTAAAATTGTTTTCTGCTGTAATTGGCAGGTAAACTAAGCCGCCGTATTCGCCATTTTCGTTTGCATCTCCCGTGTGTCCAGCCATCACGTTAGTGTCTACATACACCGGATAAACTGGATCGGTAACTGCGATCGTGTTATTGTTGCCAAAGATATCGAGAATATTGCCACAATCGCACTTAGAACCATCAGAAATAAAGATTTCCGAAGCATCAACATCGCATCCCCGCGACTTGAAATCGTGCTCGGCAATTTTCTCCCGCAGCCACTCATAACCTTGTTCCGGGCCGTATCCTTTAAAGGTATCCCGCGAACCCATTTCTTCCACCGCCGCCACCATCGCTTGGCGACAAGCTTCCGGTAGTGGTTCAGTCACGTCGCCAATCCCCAGCCGGATGATGGGTGCTCCAGGATTCGCCTCTGCAAAGGCTTTCACCCTGCGCCCAATCTCCGGAAACAGGTAGCCAGCTTTGAGTTTGAGGTAGTTGTCGTTGATAGTTGCCATAGTTCGATCGCTACAAATGTCGTAGAATAGCTTACTGCTACATAAGATTGACATAAAGCGGACAAGACTAACATCTCGGACACTTAAAACTTACTTCCTGCTTCTACGTAGGGAGTCGGCTCCTTCTACTCCACAGGCGTGAATTCAGGACTAGCCATCCTTACTCTATCTCTTGAGACCGACGCTAAATTAATTGCGGCATTCAAATCTCGATGACAACTGTTACCACAAGCCTCACAAACAAACACTCGCTCCGAAAGTGGCATCGGTTGAATGTTACCGCACTTTGAGCAAGTTTTAGATGAAGGATACCATCTATCTACCACTTCGACAACAGTGCCGTAGATGGGAGATTTATAAGTGAGTTCTCGTCGAAATTCATAAAACCCTGAATGTAAAATTGCAGCAGCCAGTTTGTGATTTGCTGCCAAGCCAGAAATATTTAAATCTTCGATGCAAATGTGAGCGTACTTTTGGCTGATTTCTGTCGTTGTTTTCTGTAAGAAATCTCGCCGTCTATTGGCAATATCGGCGTGTTTTTTAGCAAGCTTTCGATAAAATTTCCGAGCGTTTTTAGAGGTTTTGATACCAACTTTTCTATTTCCTAATTGCTGGTGACGGTGGCGGTACTGTAGTTTCCCTAGCTTGATTTTCGCTGTTTTTAGGGAATCTGGCAGTTGGTATACCGTACCGTCACTCAAGGTGGCAAAGGTGGATACTCCTAAATCTATGCCTATCGGTTCAGATACGGAGTGATATAAAGGGGGGATTTTGTCCGCTTTTATGGTAAAACTGACGTACCATTTATCCGCAGTACGGCTGATGGTAAATGTTTGAGAACAACAGTTGTACCCGATAGCTTCTTTCAGACGAAACGTTCCCAATGTGGGAATTTTTATGCGATTGCCAGCCATCTGAAATATTGGCCCATTGCTGCTGTCTACGGTAAAGGAGTCCCCGGACTTCTTGCGTTTGAAATTAGGAAACCCGCTCCCCCCTTTGAAAAAGCGTTCGAGGCCGTTATTGAAGGCAATGAAAGCGTTTTGATAAACGCGGGATGATAAAGTATTAGTCCATTGATATTCTGGTTGTTTTTTGATGAAGTTGGTGAAGGTTTTTTTATTTCGGCAATCTTTCGGGTACGGCTGACTTTGATGTCCATCACGCCCATGTACAGGGTACAAGCCAAGTTGTAGCAAAACCGAGCGTAACCAGCGTGTCGCGCCATTAGGGTACGTTCAGCATTGTTGAGTTTGAGTTCTAGCTTCAGGGCGTACATACCCAGGGAGCGAGTCAGGAGTGCCAACATTAATACTTATTTTACCAGTCACAGACCGCGAAAGGACAAAAACACCGTGTTTTTTTGGACAAGATGTCTTTAATGTCAAGAAAAGTTTATGAAACTGCCGTTTAGTATCATCTCCCAATTGTCTCTCTCAAGCAGCAGCAAGTTCGGCAACCAGCAGTGTACGGGATTTAACCTATGTAACCGATGGATGTTGGGCCAAGACAAAGATTTTCCCACTCGGACACTCAAAAACTCCGCCAATCCGCCATTACAGGCAATCTGCGTACTTGCTCACCAGCCATTGACCAAAAAATCAAACTATCTTGTATAATCAGAATAGTGTGCAGCGCAGAAACAATTATGGACGAGATCGAGTACGCCAAACTCTATCAAGAACTGGCGGCAATTCTGGATGAGTTTAATTTGGGTTGGGTAGTTCAACAAGTAGCGGATACTGTAGAGATAGGCAAAGTAATTGAAGAGCGATCGCTCAAACGAAAAACACCCCTGCTGAAGATAGAAGATTATACCGCAAAAGAACAACTTTTGCTGTTAATTAATGCTGTAGAACAAGCGACGGTCAACACTTCCGAAATGGAAGACGAAATTGCTTATTTCTTGAAAGTAGAATCAGAAACTTCTCCCCTCGGCACAAAAATTACCTTTGCCAATTCAGGTGGCGAAACTGCCAAAACAATTGAGTTTACCTCCAGCGTCACAGCCCCCCGTCACAAACAGGCGATCGCCCTCAAGCACTTACTGGAAAAACTGCCCTCTGGGCCCAGCAACTACGCCATCAATTCCGAAATAAAAAGCAAATTAAAAAGCTCGATCGATCCTGATTTCAACGAAGTGGCAGAACAAGCCAGAATTTTTGACGCTTACCTATTCACCATTCTGCTAAAAGCAGTTGCTAATGAAGGCGGTACTATTTATTACAACAATGTTTTAGACGACGAAACACCGAAATATTTAACATTTAGAAAAACAGCGGGAAAAATCCACGGAACTGCACATCCATACACTCATGCTGTTGTGGAATTTCCCGACAAACCAGCCCTGGAAGTTCACCTAGGAGTAAAAGTCCAAGGTAGAGCCGGAGTTCTGCACAACTGTAACGTTTTAATTTTGTACCAAAAAGAAGCGAATATCTGCCGTTTGCTCAACCGCGAACCCCGGCACTCGCAGGTAATTTTAGCAGTAAAATCGGAACACAGCACCTCAGAACTTAAACTAGAAAGCGCTGGTGCTTTTATCGGCTTAGCCTCAGACATTCGCTATGAAGGCGGCAGCTATTTCATTTCTAACAGTTACTCGCAACCCGTAGCAAAACTCCTAACTACCGCTCGCAAAAAATGGGAACACAACATCTTTCCCCGATCGACAAACGATGTCCACAGGCTAATGTACTCGTTTCAAACTATCTTTAAAGACTTTAAGGCTAGAAACTAACATCAGGGAATTGGGAATTGGGCATCGGGAATTGGGAATTGGGAATTGGGCATCGGGAATTGGGAATTGGGCATCGGGAATTGGGAATTGGGCATCGGAAGTAGTTAGTGTAGGACTTATGCGTAAATACCAAAGAAACCAGGTTTTTTACCAGGATTCAACGCTCAAATCCAGTATTTAGTAAAAGAAAGGGTTTCTGCGTCTAGGACTATAGTGGTTAGTGGTTACTGGTTAGTAGTTTTTCTAATAACAAATAAAAAACAACAAATTACCAATGCCCCATGCCCCATGCCCCATCCCCCATGCCCCTTCCCCAATATAATTTATGATGTTGCGAGCACCAGAACCTTACGAATAATGTTTAAGAAAGATAAATCTTCCCTGTTGTTTACGATCGGAGCCGCCACACTTCTGATCGGTTTAGGCTTTGTCACCTACTACCTCGTCATCTCCCGTGGGCCCGCCAAAGATTTGCCGGCGGGAGCAACCGTTGTCCCGCAAGATACGATGATGGCCCTATCCATCACCACCGATGAATCCCAGTGGAATAGACTGCGAGAATTTGGCACGCCGGAGTCAAAAGCTTCGTTTGAGAGGTTTTTAACGGAAATGCGCGATCGCCTCCTCACAAGCAACGGCTACGCCTACCAGCAAGACATTCAACCCTGGGTTGGTAACACAGCAATGGTAGCCTTTCTCCGCAACAAAATAGCTATACCAGCCCCCTCGCCGGCACCCAACGCGCCCCCATCTCCGCCAATTCAACAGTCAGTGGCAATTATCCTGCCAATTGCCAACCCGATCAAAGCCAAAGAATTATTAACAAAACCCAGGCCTCTCAGCCAAGGAAAAATAGTTGAGCGTAATTATAAAGGCGTCCAAGTCACAGAAACTCAAGGCGTACCCGATCGCAATTTCTCAGTCGCGGTACTCGGCACAAGCTATCTAGCAGTCACCACAGATTCTAGCGCTACAGACAGAATAATCGACACCTACAAAGGCGAACCTTCCCTCGCCAAAACCCCTGGCTATGCAGACGCCATAGACAAAATAAAAAGTCCAGGCGCCTTCGGTCAAATCTACGTCAATATGCCCGTTGCCGCCGCCTATGCTGCCGCCAACTCAGCCCGCGAAATTTCGCCAGAAAGCCTCGAAAAATTGCAACAAAATCAAGGATTTGCCACCACAGCAACGCTGGATGCAGAAGGAATTGAATTCAAATCAGTCTCTTGGCTGAAACCAGATTCTACCAGAAGGATAGCAGTAGAAAACAATGCTCTAAAAATGGCTAACCGCCTGCCAAGCAATACAATAATGATGGTATCCGGCGGCAACTTGCAGCGTTTGTGGCAAGACTACGTATTAGGAGCCGATGCGAACCCGATTTCCCCGATTAATCCCCAAGTTTTACGCACAGGTTTAAAATCCACTACTGGCCTGGATTTAGATAAAGACTTGATGAACTGGATGGCGGGAGAATTTTCTCTATCATTAATACCAGCGCCCGCCCAGAATCCCAGAGACAAATTTGCTGCCGGGTTTGTATTTATGGTGGAAACAAACAACCGGGGCGCAGCCAACAAATCCCTGAAACAGCTTGATGAAACGATGAGAATGAAAGGGTTTAGAGTTGAGGAAATTCAAGTCGGCGGCAAACCTGCGACAAAATGGACATCACCGTTTGGAGGGATTACGGTAACTCGCGGTTGGATGAACGATGTAGCGTTTATGACAGTAGGAGCTCCAGTGGTTGATACAATCGTTCCGGCACCGAAAAGTCCGCTTTTAAGCAGCGAACTGTTCCAGAAAACAGTACGATCGGAACTTAAACCCCACAACGGCAATTTCTTCATCGACACCGAGAGTGCGTTTAACCCGAAAAACCTAGCTTTGCCGGAGTTTCCTCCCAGCCAAAAAATGTGGATTGATGCCACGCGGTCGCTCGGCGTTACAGCGGCCGTCATTGGCGATCGTACCACCCGTTATGACGTTTTTGTCGGTCTCAAAAAATCCACTCAATCCACTCCTTCTGCAAATCCTTCCCCGCGTCCTGCTTCACCGCGCCCTGCTTCACCCAGTCCCTCGCCCACTATCCAAACTTCACCAAACTAACTCTTAAATCCTTCCACAAATCCGCCTGCACATCCCCTTAAACACCCACAGGGCGACAGATTAAAACCGAAACACAGGCGCCAGAAGGAACAAGCAAGAAGCAAAGACAGGACTTACGCATACAGACTAAAGAAAGCGGGTTTTTTGATCGTTTCTGCAGGCTGCAACGAATTATTTTCGTTAACAAAACCGCTTTCTATGCAGCCTTGCGTCCAGGACTACCAAAGAAACCGAGTTTTTTAAGCCTTGGACTGCAACTAAGTGTTTTCGTAAAAAAACTGGGTTTCTGCGTCTAGGAATGAAGAAGCAATTGACCGTTTCTGACGCACCCTACACTTTGTGTAACCGTTGCGTCCAGGACTTCTTATTTTTGTCAGAATTTTAAGGGTCGGCAATTGTAGAGCCGGCTTTTTTTGTTGTTTATAAAAGGAAAAGAAAGATTTTTTACGTGGATTTTCCCCCGTCAGTTCTGGCTGCAGAAGCCGATTTTTTAAATAGCCATACTTCCTTCAAACTCTCACTAATGTAAAAAAAACGGTTTCTAGGGGTCGGATTGCGTCTAGGAAAGCCAGTTTTTTTTATATGTCATCGGGAAGATACAGATTCTAGGCATTGTGAGTTATATTTAAATTCTGGAGAAGATACGCTCGGGGAATTGCAAATGCAGAGGCAAATTTTACAGGGAAATTTTCCTCAGTGAGTCGGGAAAGTGAGTCTGGAACGCACTTGCAGTCCGAAACCCGGTAGCTTCATAAATATACAGTCTTTAACCCCAAATTTTCAGAGAAACTAGGTTTATTTACCTAATTTTTCTGTCTATATTTTCCCCATTAAAAACCTATGAAAAGCGCCCAAAATATTCAAATAAAGGCTAAATTGCTGTCTAAAAAAAGAATAAGCAAACTGGCAGTTTATCTGCCAATTATCTTAATAAATCTTTACTTTTTGCAAGCAAAAGCCGAAGGTCAAACAATTGTTCCAGCGGCGGACGCAACGGGTACTACCGTCACTCCTGCAGCCCAAAACGGAACTCCTGGGCAGCCAACTCGCTTCGATATTGAAGGCGGACAATTATCGAGCGATAAAGCAAATCTTTTCCACAGCTTTACAGAATTCGGCTTGTCGGAAAATCAGATTGCCAACTTTATATCAAACCCCAACATTCGCAACATTTTAGCGGGCATAGGCGGCGGCAATCCCTCGATTATTAACGGCTTAATTCAAGTAACCGGCGGCAATTCTAACTTGTTTCTGATGAATCCCTCCGGCATCATATTTGGCAACAGTGCCAGCTTAAACGTGCCGGCTTCTTTCACAGCTACCACCGCCACCGCGATTGGATTTGGTTCAAACTCGTTTAACGCCAACGGTAGTAGCACTTACACATCTCTGACAGGCGCGCCCAATTCCTTTAGTTTTGGGGCCGATCAAGCAGGAGCAATTATCAGCACGGCAGACTTAGCAGTCAAGTCAGGGCAGAACTTAACCTTGCTCGGCGGCACCGTTGTCAGCACCGGCAGCGTTTCGGCCCCAGGCGGTCAACTTACCGTAGCATCAGTATCCGGGACAAATTTAGTGCGCGTCAGCCAACGAGGCAATTTGCTGAGTTTGGAAATCGAGGCGCCCTCAGCGACTAGCAGCACTGAAACATCCAGCACAGCTTCGACATTCTCGATCGCATCTTTGCCCGAACTGCTCACAGGCATTGGTGAAACAAACGCTACAGGCCTCAGCGTCAATGCCAACGGTGAAGTGGTACTCACGGCGTCTAACCGAGCAGTAGCTGCGGGGGACGTTGCAGTAAAAGATGCAAACGCTGGGGCGATCGACATTCAAGCAGCCAACACCATTGCAGTCAGCGGAAACCTGACAAGTTCCCAAGGCGGCCCCATCGCCCTAGAAGCTAGTGGCGACATTAGCACTGCGGATCTCGACTCCCACTCTGACACCACCGCAGGCGGCAACATCACCGTCACCAGCCGTACAGGAAAAGTAGAAACAGGTAATATCAACGCAGGGTCGATCGACAAAACCAGCAACGCCGGAAACGTTAGTATTGCAGCACCCTCAAGCAGCATTCAAACAGGGTTCATAGACGCCAACTCCGAAGAAAAACAAGGCGGCGCAGTCACCCTCAACGCCCGCAACGACATCGAAGTAACCCATATCAACACCGAAGGTCGAACAGGCGGAGGAGAGATTGACATTACAGCCGGCGGTAATTTCCGAGCTACAGGCACTTTCACAAACGATAACAATTGCTTGTCGCAAGCTTGCAGCATTTCCGCATCCACTACTGGTAGCGCCAATGGTGGAGATATCACCATTCGCCACAATGGCGAAGCCTCGAACACTCCTTTCAGCGTCGGGGCCGACTATAACAAACTCAACGGTACTGCTGGCAGCATTGCCACTGGGGGTCCAAAGAAGGAAAATGTTATTACACAGGGAAGTTATTTCAGCCCCGATCCTCAGATAGTACAGCCGACCCAAATTAACATTACGGCTTCTTCTGTCTCGCCTGCACCAACACCCGCACCAACTCCTGCACCAACACCCGCACCAACTCCTGCACCAACACCCGCACCAACTCCTGCGCCAACACCAGCGCCAACACCCGCACCAACTCCTGCGCCAACACCAGCGCCAACACCCGCACCAACTCCTGCGCCAACTCCAGCGCCAACTCCAGCGCCAACACCCGCACCCGCACCCGCACCAACACCCGCACCCGCACCCGCACCCGCACCCGCACCAACACCCGCACCCGCACCAGCACCAACTCCAGCACCCGCACCAGCACCAGCACCAACTCCAGCACCCGCACCAGCACCAACACCAGCACCAACACCAGCACCAACTCCAGCACCCGCACCAACACCAGCACCAACACCAGCACCCGCACCCGCACCCGCGCCAACACCAGCACCCGCACCCGCACCCGCGCCAACACCCGCGCCAACACCCGCGCCAGCGCCAACACCTTTACAAACACTAACGCCGGAACCAGCGCCCGCACCAGCGCCCGCACCCGCGCCAACTCCTGCACCAGCACCCGCACCAGCGCCAGCGCCAGCACCCGCACCCGCACCAGCGCCAGCGCCAGCACCCGCACCAGCACCAGCGCCAACTCCTGCACCAGCACCAGCACCCGCACCAGCGCCAACTCCTGCACCAGCACCAGCACCCGCACCAGCGCCAACTCCTGCACCAGCACCAGCACCCGCGCCAACTCCTGCACCCGCACCCGCACCAGCGCCAACTCCTGCACCAGCACCCGCACCCGCACAAACATTAACGCCGACGCCAGCACCAGTCTCAAATGTGCCACCAGCACCGACAATTACTCAAAACCCAGCACCAGTCTCAAATGTGCCACCAGCACCAACTGTTACTCAAAATCCAGTGGTTGCGCCTGCTGCTGCGCCGATAAATCTCGCGCCGACACCGGAACTCGCAGCCAACCAGCCACCCAGCACAAATCCTTTATTTTCGCCCAGCTTGCAAGAGCAAAACCAGATATCTAATTCCTTGCAACAGCGCATTTCACCTCCCGCGTCTGGGAATCTTGACGCTTCCAATTTGCCAACTAACGTCGATGCCGTTATTTTTCCCGTGGAGGAGAGATTTACCAGGGAGTTTGCCGATTACCTAAGTTTGCCATCCACAACTGCGATCGCCACTCTAGAAGATGCCCAAAATACCCTTCGCAGTGTCCAACAAGCCACAGGCATCAAACCAGCTCTCATTTATATCAGCTTTGTACCCAGGGGTTCTACAGTCGATCGGCCTTACAGCAGTTCGTCCATCTTGCGCGTAGAACAGCAAATTCAAGCCTCTGACGAACTGGAAATGATGGTGATCACCCCGGAAGGTGTGCCCGTTCGCCAGCGCATCCCTGGAACCTCTCGCGCCCAGGTAATGGAAGCTGTTGGGAAATTTCGCGATGAACTGACTAATCCGGTAAAGCGCAATACTAAAAGTTATTTGCCCTTGGCTCAGCAACTCTACCAGTGGATGGTAGCGCCGCTCGAAGCAGAACTGCAAGCCAAAGGCATTGAGAATTTATCTTTTATCTCAGATATGGGGTTGCGATCGATACCGATGGGTGCCCTGCACGACGGCAAAGGCTTTCTGGTAGAGCGTTACAGTGTTGGATCGATGCCGAGTCTGAGTTTGACAGATACCAGCCTCGCCAATTTTAAAAATACCCAAGTTCTGGCAATGGGGGCGTCGCAATTTCCAGATATGAGTCCTTTACCTGCGGTGGAAATAGAAGTATCGACAATCACGCCGCAGCAGTGGCCGGGTAAGTCTTTCTTGAATGAAGCTTTCACCCTGGCTAATTTGAAATCGCAGCGCCAGCAGCAGCCTTTTGGGATGATTCACTTGGCTACTCACGCCGAATTTCGAGCGGGAGATCCCAGCCAATCCTTTATTCAGTTGTGGGATACTAAATTGCGTTTGGATCAGTTGCGGCAAATGAATTGGCACAGCCCGCAAGTTGAAATGTTAGTTTTGAGTGCTTGCAGGACTGCTGTGGGCGATCGAGAGGCCGAGTTGGGGTTTGGCGGGTTAGCCGTGCAAGCCGGGGTTAAATCGGCGATGGCGACTCTTTGGTATGTCA
This sequence comes from Microcoleus sp. AT3-A2, assembly GCF_036705685.1. Taxonomy (NCBI): domain Bacteria; kingdom Bacillati; phylum Cyanobacteriota; class Cyanophyceae; order Oscillatoriales; family Microcoleaceae; genus Microcoleus; species Microcoleus sp. AT3-A2. The sequence continues at coordinate 15,585 of NZ_JAUBVF010000019.1, read as the reverse complement.
GCGACGAGGGCAGTTTGGGATTGATGACGGAGTTTTACGGGCAGTTAAAAACTGCTCCGATTAAAGCAGAAGCACTGCGGCAAGCGCAATTAGCGATGTTGCGGGGAGAAGTGCGAATTGAAGGGGGGATGCTGCACACTTCTGTTGGCAATCTGCCGCTACCCCCGGAATTGGCAAACGTGGGGAGTCAGAATTTTTCTCATCCTTATTATTGGTCTGCTTTTAGAATGATTGGTAATCCTTGGTAATGAGGTTTGTTTTAGTCGATCGATTGTTGGCTAATTGTGCGAGATTTCGATCAGCGGGTTTGGGGAATATGGGTATAATCGATCGCAATTTAGAGCGCTCCTTCGGCGTTTTTGCGATCGTTTCAGACCTGGATTCAGCAACGCCCGCTGATAATCTAATTGAATACCTGCAAAAATCTGAAGAGCCTGTTTGTAACTTTATTTAAATAAAGAAAGTGCGATCGCCTCTTGACAGGTTATAGTATTATACCTAGAGTCATAATTAAACAGTGCTGCTGTCAGCCCTCTATGACTTGCGACTTAAATATGTTAACTAGAATACATATTCACTATCAACACCAGTATTTAACACATGAGTAAACAATTATACAAAGTTTTTGACGAAGTAGAATTCCAAGCTCAACTGCTTGCTAAATACTGGAATAATTTTTCTACAGAAATCTCCGAATATTTACCAGATACATATCAGCCTGAGATACAAAAACTTTCTAGTAAATTAGACGAGGCTTTAAGCACTCTGGTTGATGCACTCCGTAATCCAACTCTGACTCTGGCGACTACAGGAACTACCAGTAGTGGGAAAAGCACTTTGGTAAATTTGTTATGTGGAGCCGAAATTGTCCCCGTAGCCGTAAGTGAAATGAGCGCAGGGGCAGTCACTATCGAATATAGCAAGGAAAAGTCTCTAATAATCCATGAAACACCAGGAGCATTGTGGGAGTGTGGCGAATGGAGAGGTATTACTGAAGATCGGATTTATCAGCGCTTATACCAAGTAATGATAAGTTATATCGAAAACAGAGAAAAACAACCGAATTTAGCTTGCCCACAATCTACCATCTTTTACCCTTTCAGGCTTGTCAAAGAGTCTAAACTGGAACTACCACAAGGAACAAGGGTGAAAATTCTTGATTTACCTGGTTTGGCTTATGTGGGCGATCAAGGTAACGCAGATGTTATTAAACAGTGCCGAGAGGCATTGTGCATAGTCACATACAATAGTGCAGAAACCGATGCACATAAAGTAAAAAGTTTACTGCAAGAAGTTGTACAGCAGGTAAAAGATTTGGGTGGTTCTCCTGCACGTATGCTCTTTACTCTGAATCGGATTGACGTTTTTCGAGCCGACGGCAAAAATTGGCCTGAAACAGAAAATCGCTTTGTTGAAAAAGCTATATGTGATATAAAAAACGAATTGACTGAACAATTAAAAGAATATACAGAAGATATTGAGAAGTTACAAGTTGTCAAACTTAGTACATGGCCTGCGCTACTAGCCCTTCAGATCCAAAATAATGATGATATCTATAGTGGTGAAGCCTGTAAAAAGGCAGACAACAATTTTAACGGATTAATTAATGAAAATATATTAGAAGACCTGCCACGTAACGTACAGAAATGGTCGAGACACGATCGAAACCGAGTTGCTGAAGCATTATGGCAAGAATCTTATGCAGAAGAGTTTCAGCAGCACTTAAAGGAACATATTAATCAACACTTTCCACAGTTAGTAATACCGCAAGCTATAGAACGTTTTAATGTAGCTTCTGGAAATGCTGTAGCAGAGTGGGCTGTACAAACAACAACAGCTATTCTTAACAGTTCAGAAGCAGGTTATCAACAGGAATGCGAAGAAATATCACGCATTAGGTCATCACTTGAACTGTTCTTAGAAGATAGCTATACAAATTTGAGGAAGCCGTTTGAACAGATAGATACGAAATTTAAAGAAGTCATAGAAAAAAAGTCAGAAGACGACCTTGTATTATATCTAGAGAAAACCCTAAAAGATCTCCAGAATGTTGAACCTTATAAGGAATTGGGAGAAAAATTATACCCGCTTTATGGATGGAGCCGAGAATTAGGTAAAGGGATAAATCAAGTTTTAGACGCAGTAGCAGAGTCTTTAGAGAATGGAACAATCATCTTAGAAAGCCCATATCTAAAAAAAGCCAATGCTTCAATTGTCTATTTATTAGCAAACAACTTAAAACGGTTAGTTAAGTTAGGCTATACTCCTTCTGTTGCTAATAACGGTGAAACAATAGAAGCAAGAACAGATGAGGATAAAGATAAACTCAAACAACTAAATGAAGAATTAAACGAACTCTCTATCCATCTTAATCTAGTCATAGAGGATGTTTTAAGGCAAATATCGAGCCAAGAAATAGATAGAATGTATCAGGCAGTTGTCGAGCTTTTTAAGTGTCATTTATCACATTTAGAAAAGGGAGCTAATAATATTGCCCCCAACATAATAATTCGATTCCCTGAATCCCAACTTAACCAAGTCAATAATGAACTATTATTCAAATTTAATTTTGAATCTAGCTTTGAAATTACACCAAAAACCTGGAAGGAAGAAACTAGAAGTTTTTTCCACTGGTTGTGGATTGTTCCCAAACATAATACCCGCTCTAGTGATAATGCTAAAATCCCTAGCATAAAAAGTTTATTTGAAGGCTGGAGAGTTCAGGCTGGAAAAACACAGGTTAAAATCGTAGATCAAATCGCCCAGTGGTTACTGGAGCAAATTGATTGCCTAAATAAGAATGTAGATAAAATTCAAAATGATATTTTTGACCGTTATCAAGCTAGACTTGATAAAGCCAACCAAGAAATTACTTTAGATTATGAAAATAAAAAAAATGTTTGGGAACCTATGCAGCAAAAATCTCAAGACCTTGCAAGAGAATTTGCTAGATTGGGAACATTTTTAAAAGAGGAGCATTAAAATCTAGTGGAAAACGAAAATCCCAAGAATCTATACGAGCAAGTTGCTAATAACGTACACGATCAAATTAAAGGAACTGAAAGAGGCATTTTATATGAGACTATTCAGATAATAGTTTGTGAAAAACAATCACCATCGCAAGAACAAACAAAAAAAATATGTGATTATTTTGGGATAAAACCTAATTCTGATAAAGATGAAGATCAGAAAATTATTGATAACTTGTTGGATGCAATGATCGATCCTCAAAGATTCAAAATATCTGCCATATCTGCCATATCTGCAAAAGTAGTAAACAAGTTTTCAGGAGTATTCATGGAGTGGATTTTTGTAGCAGCAGCCTTTACATTTGTTGGATTGTTTTTTTACAAGCAAAATCTTGATAAAAACCAGCAGGAAAAAAGAACCTCGAACAAAGCGCTTGAAGGAACAAAAGAGCACCCCAGTTTTCCGCTTCCAATTCCTGCTGATTTATGCCTGATCGTTCCAGCATCTATAGCCAGCAATTTCAGAAATAGTTCAATTTTAGAGGTTAAGGATCTAACACATCTCATAGATAATGCGTCGTATTTCTTATGTACTACTGTTACAGTTGCTGACTCAAATGAGCAAAATTTAGAAATAATGACAAATGAGGATATTCCACCTGATAGCACGCGAGAAGTTTATATCAGAATCAATATTAATGATGGTGGAAACCTGATTGACCAAAATATTGCTCGCTATTTAAAGAAGGATTTACCACCTCAAGCTCAGTGTAAATTAAAAAAATTAGATTGTCTCAAAAATTTATCAGGTTTAGAAAAATTTAACCGCATTTAAGGAACCTCAAAATGGATTGGAAAACAGCATCTTCTTACTATGAGGCTCGTCTTAGCGACGCTCTAAACGTGCAGCGACACGCGCTTAACTTGGCTATGTTACCCCAAGCTGAAGTTCCGGCTCGATTAAAAGAGGTACTTTTACAAGAAGCAGAACCAACTCGTCGCCAACTTGAAAGACTCAAAAAACGCGAGTTTCGCATCGCTGTTGTCGGGTTAGAGAAAGCAGGAAAAAGCACCTTTATTAATGCTTGGTTGCAATGTGATTTACTTCCAGCAAAGGGAGGAAGATGCACATTTACCACAACACAAATTTATTCAGTTGAAAACGAGTCTGAACAAAGGCTGGAAGTACAAGCGAGAACTGAAGAAGAGTTTATCAACTTACTCAAGGAACTGGAGAAAGTTGGGGCGAAAGAAGACCTAAATACTATACGAGCAAACGAAATAACATTACAACAGGTAAGAAGAGAAGGTAATCTGACTTTTCCCTTTACTAGACTCGAAGATATTAGAGAACCACTCAAGAAGTATGTAGCAGATGAAAAGTATGCTCACGCTGTTTTAGAAGCTAGACTTTATACTAACAAACTTGCTCAAGCTGAAGGGATCGTTTTTTATGATGTTCCGGGTTTAGATTCAGGTTTAGCAAAGCACGTTGATGAAGCACAAGCAATGCTCTCTGACTGTGATGCGGTGATATTGGTACAGCGGTTTACTAGCCTCCGAGAAAAGGAACTAGAAATAATCAAGTTTACCGAACTTGGCGATAAAAACGTCACCGTTGCTGATAAGCTTTTTGTATTTTTAAGTCGGATTGATTCATTAGGTAGTGCAGAGGCGCTTAAAACACATATTGAAGAAGCATCTCAAGACTGGTTAAAGCGTGCAAAGCTTCCACCTGAACGCATTGTATATGGTTCAGCCGGAGCCTATCTAATTTTGAATGGTTTAGCAGGAGAACAGACTAAGTTAGAGATTGGGGATGCAAGTAATATCGAAGCTCAGTTGAAGAGACTGACTGGAATTACCGATGACGAAACTCTGAATAAAAATGGTACTGGAATTCCAGAAATTAAGGAAAAAATATTTAACTATATCAACACTGAGCGTGTCTCGATTTTAAAAAAAAGATGCGACGCGTCTATCAATAATATTTTCAGCAATTCTGAACAGATTTATATTACAGTCAGCAAAAAGTATCCAGAAAATCCTGAAGAAGCCAAGCTATTTGAAGAAAATAATCGGCGGGTTTTATTTACCGAATGGTGGAATCAAAAATGGGAAACAATCAAAGCTGATTTACAAAAATACTATGAATATTCTGTTGTAAACAAATCCCTAGATAGTTCTAATGCTAAGTCGTTCACTCAAATAGAAAAATTTAGAGAACGATATTTACAAATCGTTGACAATGAAATGCAGAAACTCAGGGAGGAAACATTTAAAAAGAAAGATACTATCTTTCTTGCTAACTCCAATCCAGAGTTTGACCGCATGAAAGCCAATTTTGCTTGGCGTGATGATTTGTACGGTGATATTAGTAAGCTTCTCTCTGCAATTGCTCATCAACTTGCTTTAGAACTTAAGGATGAAGCATTAAAATTAGTTGAATATATGACAAGTTTATTATGGGAAAGTAATCAAGTAAAACCCAGGCTAATTGAAAATTCCGAGGAATATTTTTTAGCAAAACTAGAGAATAGCTTAAGCGTATTATTTTTACGCTTTGCGCGTCCAGTTGCTGAAGCGCTGATTCGCGGCCCAGTTAATAGTGATACTCGAAATAAAATAATCAAAAGTTTAGGGGTAGATATTGAAATTATTGATAACTACTATAGTGGGGAAGAAGCTGCATTTAGGGTTCTCAAAAAATATGTAAAATATGGTTCAGATTTACTATTTAATTCGGAGATTCGGCAACAAGTATTAGGAGTTACAGGAATAGCAACACAAATTGCTGGGGTAGCAGCGCAAATAGTAGGAGATTTTTCTAATGACATAAAATCGCCACAAGAAGAAGCTGTAGTTTTTGAGGTAGGAAATGATATTATTGCGTTTGAAGAATACTTAGTTTATGCAATTTTCAGTGCGGCTGGTTTCGAGTCATACTGTATTCAAGAACTGAAGGGTTTAGTTGATAGTTTCCGAGACAAAGAAGGTACTTGGACTGGCGTTGCTCTCAATGAGTGGTTGCAGGGAAATCCACTTCTGTTTGCTGAAATACCTGATAAGTTGAAGTCACAAGAATCGAATTTAGAAGTTAGCGAACGATTGAGGCAATTATCTATTGCTTTAAAAAGAAGTCGTTCGCCGGAGGTACTGTGAGGGACTGAAACTACAGGAAAATAGACCTTTTGCAAAAGTCCTTTTAATGAAATTTTAGGACGCGCTCTCCGGTCCATCCCACAAAAATCATCTTTTCTTGTGGAATGGGGCGGAGAACCCGTCTTAGCTATTTTTTGCAAGAGGTCTAATTTAACATAAGTCTGCAGGTTCGATCGCCCAAAACATATTCCACCATCATCAATCCGCTTCTAATCCGCCGGAATCATCCCCGATCGCACCCTGAACATCCTCTCAGCAACGGCGGATGCACGAAAAGAACCCTAAAACCCAGGAAATAGAGGGGGGGTACGTTTGATGTGTTGGTGCGCGTAAATGGGGCGATCGCCCCCTCAAGTGCAATTCTTAACCTCGTATCAATCTCCCTGCGGCAAATTCTCCAGCCAAACCTCTAAATCCTCGATCGACTGAAAATCTAACAATTCCTCTGCTAGAGTTTCAATTTGCTCGATCGACAAATCAGCAATTCTAGTCGTGATAGATTCCGGTAATGTTCCAACTCGCCGATTTAACAGACGGCGATTTAACAGACGTAAAATCAAGGCTCTTCCTTCTTGTTCGCGGCCTTGCACAATGCCTTGTTCAATGCCTTGTTCGATGCCTTCTTCCTTCGCTTCCCGATAAAACCGAGTTTCCTCAAGCGTAATCCCTAACATCGCCTCTGCCTCCCTTCGGTTCAAATTTGTAAACTTTTGACATCCTCCCACCACTAATTTGGAGTACCGAATATAGTGGGGGATTCCCAATAATTCTTGGTTCGCAGTTCATCGAGCCAACTTAGAGCAAGAACGTCTCCGTTCTTAAGCCAGAGGTTAGTTTCTCCCTGCGCTTTTGAGCTTTTGGCTCCAGATTCCGTATGCCCTACGGTACTGTTTAAATATTCAGCTAACAGCTTGAATCCTTTTGCCAAAATGTTTTTTGCGGCATTGTGGTCGCGATCTAAAACCGTGCCACACTGGTTACATCGATGCGTCCTGGTGCTAAGAGTTTTCTTCACTTTCGATCCACAGCACGAACAATCAACAGTCGTGTTTCGAGGTGGAACAGCGATAACAATGACACCGTGAACCAGGGCCAAATATTGAAGCCATTGAGTGAATTGACACCATGATGCGTCGCTAATAGACTTAGCTAAGTGGTGATTTTTCACCATGTTTCGTATCTTCAAGTATTCGTAGACAATTAGGTCGTTAGATCTAACTAGCGCCAGAGCATCTTTACGAGCCTTGTCTTCACGCTGTCTACTTACCTTGAGATGTTGTTTGGCTAAAGCCCTGCGAGCTTTATGGTATCTATTAGACTGCTTTTTGCCCCTGATATGCTTCTTAGAAACCCGGCGTTGCAGCATCTTGAGGCGACGTTCGGACTTTCTCAGATATCGAGGGTTATCGACAGTATTTCCATCAGAATCGGTGTAGAACTCTTTAAGCCCTAAGTCGATTCCCGTCATTTTTCCTTGAAACTCATGCTCCTCTCTTCTATCCCAGTTCACTAAGAACTGAGCGTAGTAGCCATCAGCAAGTCTGATAACTCGAACCCTAGAGATTTGTTTTTCTGAATACCAGACCAAATCCCTAGAACTCCATAAGTTCATCGCTCCTACTTCAAAACCATCGGTGAAGGTTATCTGTCTTCTATCAGCAGATAATTTCCATCCACTGTTTTTGTACTCAATGGAACGGCTGAACTTCTTGTATTTGGGGTAGCCTTTTTTACCAGGCTTACCCAATCTACAGTTTTCATAAAAACGCCCAATAGCAGACCACGCTCTATCTGCGTGAGCCTGTCTAGCTTGAGAGTTAAGCTTCTTCGTCCAAGGGGTTTCCTTGTTTTTAGCTAGTACCGAGCAAAGCTTTTGGAGGTCATTCCTAGTGACTCCTTTGTTATCTTCCCAATATCGCAGACAAGTGTTGCGGATGAATTGTCCGGTGCGGATTGCTTCATCCAACTTACTGTACTGTGATTGAGTTCCTTTTAACTTTGCTTCTATTACTAACATGGTAGAATGATACCACATTTTACCCAACACAAACACGGGTAGAATTATAATGATTCGCTATCGCTCAATCGTTAGCTGGTCGGCATTCATCTCGCCGCTAAACCATCGGGGGTACTCGCGGATCTAGATAAATCCCCCTCGGTTATAGCGGGAGCCTTCTGCGGACATTAAGGTAAAATATTGAATCTCGACGCATTAACCCAACATCTCCTCTAGCCTGTGGAACTGATCCAACCGTCAGTCGATTTTAGATTTTAGATCTTAGATTTTAGATTTGACTCGCCTTGATAAATCTGGGAGGTTGAGCTTTAGTCTAAAATTTGGGGAGTATCCACAACGATTGTCGGGGGCTTCCGTTTTTTTGCTGGTTGCAAAAACAGCAAGTCGGTAATCAGCTCAATCAATTCTAAAGGATTCCAGATAGCCCCAGATCAAAAAACATCCTATATTTTTAGTCCTAGACGCACTCCCGACAAAGAAACAGGGTTTTTTACTTAATCTTCGAGTACGAACGAAGGATTTTCCTAAAAAAACCCGGTTTCTGGCCCCCTCTGCGTAAGTCCTAATTTTGTTAATCGGCGATCGAATTTCGCCCATCAGCATTCCGTGTTTCCTTACTGGGAACTCATCCAACCTCAAGCCGTCAGCCAGAATCAACAAGCGTGACTTGACGGGGTGACACTCGTCGGGTGGGTCAATAGTAGCTTGTTTGATGCGTCCGCGCGATCGCCCGCCCGTACCTCAACAACCGCCAATCACTCATAATTGCCACAAAAATTCAAAATCCCAAACCCAAAACTGCCCAACGCCAGTACGATCGATCTAGTTAGCAAAAATAAGTAAAAACACTACCGGAGTAATTTTTATGGATCTGGTCGTACTCCAGAACTGGCTGGACAACATCTCCTTTGCCGTTTTGTTCTCCACAATGCTCATTTACTGGGTTGGCGCAGCATTCCCCGGCATTCCCTACCTATCGGCCCTAGGAACCGCCGGAATGGCCGTCGCCAACCTATCCATCGCCGCTTTACTCGGTTCTCGATGGATAGAAGCCGGCTACTTCCCCTTAAGCAATCTCTACGAATCCCTATTTTTCCTAGTTTGGGGAATCACCACCATCCACCTAGTCGCGGAAAACATGAGTCGTTCCCGCTTAGTAGGAGTAGCCACATCCCCCGTAGCAATGGCAATATCCGCCTTTGCAGCCCTGACTCTGCCCGCAACCATGCAATCTGCAGAGCCCCTAGTACCCGCCCTCAAATCAAACTGGCTGATGATGCACGTTAGCGTCATGATGCTCAGTTACTCAACTTTAATGGTAGGAGCGTTACTGGCGATCGCCTTTTTAATCGTCACCCGCGGCCAAAAAATCGAACTCACCGGTAGTTCCTTCGGCACCAACAGCAACCGCAACGGCAACTACCGCCTCCAACGCCCTCAAAACCCCGAACCTCAAATTACAGAAACCAGCGCCGACAGCGCATTAGTTTTCAGCGAACCCTCTTTCAACTCCAACAATAACGGTTTGGGAACCACCGCATTGCTCGAATTAGCAACCGTTCAAACCCCATCAACCGCCCCAACTCAAACCGCAGAACTTCTCTCGCCCCAGCGCTTGAATCTAGCAGAAACTCTTGATAACATTAGCTATCGCATCATCGGTTTAGGATTCCCCTTACTGACAGTTGGCATTATTGCGGGTGCGGTTTGGGCTAACGAAGCTTGGGGATCATACTGGAGTTGGGACCCGAAAGAAACTTGGGCGCTAATTACTTGGTTGGTATTTGCTGCCTACCTGCACGCCCGCATTACTCGTGGCTGGCAGGGAAGACGCCCAGCGATTTTAGCAGCCACAGGTTTTGTGGTAGTTTGGATTTGCTATCTAGGCGTTAATCTGTTAGGCAAAGGTTTACATTCCTACGGTTGGTTTTTCTAATTCCTGAGCCACCAATGGGCCACAGGAGAACAGGATAAGTCAAAGCATTGGGATTAATATCATCTCCGGTTGTAGGGTGGGCAATTCCCACCTTACTCAACCAGCGAGATTCTAATAATTAACTCCCTCTTCCTTCTTCCCTTTTTTTACCCGATCGCGAAGTCTAAGGGCTTTCTTCCTTATTAGAACTTCGCTCTTCCTCACATCCGTTACATCCGTTACAAAATTCGTTGCCGAACTTCCTTCATTCATTAAAAATAAGGACAATTAATATGGACGAATCGAAAATATTTCCCCAAGAAGACGATGTTGTGTCTGCCCCTACCAGCGCTTTGATGTATCAATGTACATTCAAAGTCAGCGAATTTATGGCAATTATGCAGTCAAAATTGGTAGACGAAAAATTATTTTCAGACGGCTTGGATTGCGAGCTATTAAGTGCTGGCAAAGACTGGACTAAAGGAAAACTTAGAATGCGTCTGGAGTTCATTCCGCTTGAACCTGAAATCAAAGAGCAAAAAGCCCTTCCTGCCGCTGCCGAAAGATCAGACACCGTGCAAAAATACGCCGTAGATAGCTCAAATCAAACCGATATAGATGAGCCATTAAAGCAATGTAACTCGACAGAAATAAGTAATCATTTTCCTATTTCTAGGTATCCAGACCGCGACCCCCAAAGTATAGGAATGTGGAGCTAAAAAGGCAAAGATTGAGAAATTGGGAGAGGGGGATGCTTCCCCTTCTTTGCTTAAAATCCCTCCGTTAAATCACGGACACTGCTCGTTTTATAACTTCCTTATTTTTGCTTAATAAAAAACTGCTCTCATGGCTGAATCTTCCAATTGGACGCACCTGCACGCTCAAGTACACAGGACCCTGCTTTACCGACAAATATTGCCCTCAAATCAGCGATTGCTAGTAGCAGTATCCGGCGGACAAGATTCTCTGTGTTTAATTAAATTACTGCTAGATTTGCAGCCTAAATGGGGGTGGAACCTAGCTATTGTTCACTGCGATCATCGTTGGCGTTCTGACTCGCAAGCATCGGCTAATCATGTAGAACAATTAGCTAAAAACTGGGGAATATCCTACTATTTGGATACAGCCTCGGACATCCCCAAAACAGAAGCAGCGGCTAGACAGTGGAGATATCAAGCTTTAACCGAAATTGCGATCGCCCACAACTACCCCTACATTGTTACAGGCCACACAGCCAGCGATCGCGCCGAAACCCTCCTCTACAACCTGATTCGCGGCAGCGGTGCCGACGGACTTTCTGCCCTCACTTGGACACGGCCCCTACTTGATTTTCAATTGGCGATTGCCGATTTTAGATTGGGGAATTCCGGCGAAAATCCCAACTCCCAAATATCGGCCGATTTTAGATGGGAAAATCAGGATGAAAATTCCCAATCGAAAATCCAAAATCTAAAATCTAAAATCTATTTAGTTCGTCCCTTGCTCGAAATAACTCGATCGCAAACAGGTCAATTTTGTCAAGAGCAAAAACTACCAATTTGGGAAGATTCCACAAATCAAGACTTGCAATACACTCGCAACCGAATTCGATCGGAATTATTGCCTTATTTGGAAACTCATTTCAACCCAAAAGCCCAACAAGCCCTAGCTCAAACAGCCGAACTCCTCCGCGCCGATGTAGAATATCTCGAACTTGCAGCCAGCGACTTGCTACAGCGAGCAATGTCTCCAATTGCAGACAGCCCGCAGGTGAATTTTCAACTTCCCGTCAAGTTAAATCGCCCGATTTTGCGGGAAGCACCCCTGGCCTTGCAGCGACGGGCAATGCGACAACTACTGCAACAAATATTGCCCTCGGCGCCCAGTTTTGAAAGCGTAGAAAAACTAACCAGCTTAATCGTAGCGCCCAACCGATCGCAAACCGATCCATTTCCTGGAGGAGCGATCGGTCGAGTCGAACACCCTTCGATAATTTTAGATATTAAATTTTAAGCTGTGATCAAACTCGAAAGGACTTGCCGCAAATCGGAAACTACCCGATCTTGCTCCTCTCCCGTCTGCTGCACGCGATCGAGTTCCCCCGCCGCCGCTTCGAGCTTTTGGCGTAGCGCAGTCAAATTGTCCTGCACCGGCTGCAACATTTCTTGATAAACATTCACCCTGCCCCAGAGTTGCGCCACTGCACCTTTCTGGTTGAACAAATTCTGCTCTAACTGCTTGAGTTCGTAGCGTTTCGCCTCACTTTCCCCATTTTGGCGGTTGACATTTCCCTCAATTTGAGATATAGCTTCCCGCACCTGCTGAATTTCGTTTTCCAGTCTTTGCAATTCTTGGCTTTGCTGCTGCCGCTGAGTATTGAGCTGTGCGACAATCGGCCCCAAATCAATATCTCCTCGCTCTTGTTTTGGAGTATTAGCAGTACCCAGTCGCCGCCACAGCACTCCCTGATGCTGCTTTAAAACATCTTCCCGTTCCTGCAACCGGAGGCGCTGTCCCACCAGAGTTTCGTTTAACATCTGATAACTTTCGAGTTCATCTGCCATTTCATTTTCCAAAGCCATGCGATCATACTCGCTAGCAGCTTGAATTTTCTCTTGGAGTTCCTCGATTGTCTCCCGCTGCAGAGTTAACTCCTCCTCTTGATCGTTAACAAACCGGAACACCTTTTCCAAATCCTGTTGCAGATGTTGCACCAGCCCCTGTAACTCATCAACAGGCATCTTCTCCAAAGCTGACACATCTACTTTTTGCTCCGTACCCGCAGTACCCGAAGCAGATGCGAGCCTGGAAACTTGCTGGTAAAGATCCTCAACAGCCCGCACCTGCACAGACACGGACTGAGCTTGGTCCTGCTTAGCGCTGAGGGTACTTTGCAGGCCTTTAAGCTCCGCCCGAGCCCCGGCCAAACCTTCTTGAGATTGGTACCACTCTTGCCAGCGGTTTTGGAGGCTCTGATTTTGTCGATCGACCTCTTCTTGTTGCTGTTGAGCTATGCTTTGTTTTTGCTCCAACTGCTGCCAGTGCTGATCCAGAATTGCCTGCTGAGCGCCCACCGCACCAAAAGACTGATTCAGTTGTTCCCGCACCCCTTGAGCCGAAGCAATTGCCCCTCCCAACTTCTGCATCAACTCCTGAATCCTCTGGGTTTGCTGCTCATCAACCACTGCCCCCTGCGGAACCTCAGACTGCTGCTGTGCCACCCGTTGCTGCTCGCCCCGCAACTGTTCCCAAGCCGTCTCAATTTCCACGCGACTGCGATCGACTTCTTCTCGCAATCGGTTAGCTTCATCTCTAGTATTTTCAATTTCCGAGCGCTGAGCCTCCAGCCGCTCCAACTCCTCTTCCATTTGAGCCAACTGCTCTTCGCGGGCTTGCATTTCCATTTCCCGGCGATTGAGTTCCTGACTCGAAAACGTCAGAGAAGCCTTCCACTGTTCAATTTCCTCTTCCTTATCCTTAAACTTGTCCTGCAATCGCGAGAAATTTTGCAGAATGCTCACCAACTGGCGGGCCGCCTCCTGAATCCGTTGCACTTGCTTGCTAGCGCTCAACTCAACCAGCACCAGCGTGCCGTCGTTAAACTTATTAGCTTCCTCAACTGGGATCCCGTCATCGCCTGGTACGGCACTCCAGTTATGTTCGCCCCGCTGACAAGCTAGCAGTTTCAGTTCAGCCTTACCGCCACCGAGACCAAAGCCGCTTTTCTGTTTTTGTACTTCCGCTAGATACAGCACACTAATAGTCCTCTGCTTCGTAAAACCTATCCCAACTTACTTTAAGTTACTTAAAGGCCTAAAAGATAAGTGGTGTTTACTTCCTACGCTGTTGGGTAGACGGCTAATTCCAACATAAGTAGGCTATCCCCCTTAAGCCAAAGGTTCTTGACTAAAGATAACACTGCGTGTGATCATTAGTCAACTTACCTAAAGTAAACAAGTATAGGCAAGTAATGATAACTTTTTGCCACTTAAGTCTTACTTTTTGGTATCGTTTGCCCAATCGGGGGATAGCATTTTTTTCTAACTTTTCTTCAGCACTCACGCATAGCACTGCCTCACGGGAGAGCCTCCAGAAAGTACGGCCGCCGCCAGTTGTCTGGAGGAATGAGAGAGCAGTACCAATGCCGCTTGATTCAAGACTAGCTCTCACTGCGGGGACTGCCATAGGCTAAAGCTGAAAAAGGTCAGTCCGTCAAAAACTTTCTATTTATTGTACCAGGCTTTAGTTGCTGCTCGATCGTCAGAAAAGCCATCGCTGCCCCCAAGCGGGCGCCATCCTCCGGCGGACTAGGGATTTGAACCGCGCTGCCTTAGAATAAGGTAATGACGCGAGCCTATGACGCTCGCGGAGGGCGAGCAAAAAGGTCGATCGGCACTGAGGGTGAGAAACTGTAACCAAAATCCTACTCACCTCTACTCATTCCTTCTGAAATGAGTAGGGACTGAAGCAGTATATAGCGGGATTCAAAGCGAGAGAGAGGTAAAAATGCTGTTAGGCTTCAAAACCGAATTGAAACTGAATAATCAACAGCGCACATTGTTAGCCAAGCATTGTGGAGTAGCGCGTCATGCGTGGAATTGGGGATTGTGGTTGACCAAAAATATACTCTTACACAATAAAACCAACGAGAGTGAAAAGCTCAAATTTTCCACAGCTATTGACTTGCACAAACTGTTAGTAGCTATGGTGAAATCAAAAAATCCTTGGTACTATGAATGCAGCAAGTCTACACCGCAGCAAGCATTAATGGCATTGCGCGAAGCATGGAAACGGTGTTTTAACAAGACTGGGGGAGTGCCGAGATTTAAGAAGAAAGGGCGGCGTGACTCTTTCACGTTAGAAGGCGCAGTTAAAATCTTGGGTGACAATAAAATTCAAGTTCCTGTTATTGGCATTCTGAAAACTTATGAAAGATTGCCACAAGTATTAACCAAGTCTTGCACGAGATCCCGTCAAGCCGACAGGTGGTTTATCAGCTTTCGGTTTGACGCCCAACAGCAGGAATCAGGCAATACAAGCATTGTAGGAGTTGACCTCGGCATTAAAGCATTAGCTACTCTCTCAACAGGTGAAGTAATTACTGGCGCAAAATCCCACAAAAAATATGCAGCCAAAATGTCAAGAATGCAATGGCTAAACCGCCATAAAGTTATCGGTTCAAGCAACGGTATAAAAGCGCAAGTCAAGATAGCGAGACTGCATAGAAAAATAGCTAACATACGTAAAGATACGTTACACAAGTTGACGACATTACTTGCCAAAAACCACGGTGTAATTGTCATAGAGGATTTGAATGTAACCGGAATGATGGCTAATCATAAGTTGGCTGCGTCTGTTGCTGATATGGGATTCTTTGAGTTTCGTCGCCAGTTAACCTACAAATGCGAGTTGTACGGTTCAAAGTTGGTAATTGCTGACCGTTGGTTCCCGTCCAGTAAAACCTGTGTGCGATTCGTTCAGTCGAAACCGTGAAAACGGGGGATAACTGGCTTCTATGGGGTAATCCTTAAAAGGATTGAGTT
>NZ_JAUBVF010000172.1:0-1143 GCF_036705685.1 Microcoleus sp. AT3-A2 | reverse complement strand
AGACATCTCCAAAAACAATTAAAGCCTTTGTGTAACTAGGCTGTATGACGTAAATGCAATCATCCTAAATTAGCGACTCTGTACGCTATAATAAGGCTTTGAGATATTTATTGTTGATAATTAAGGCAAAATATCTAGTTATCTGCGTTGATTTTAACCTGATGATGTAGCAGATATTTCTCATGGTAATATTAGCGCTCTAATTCGCAACCTTACTATTCCACAAATCGTCAACACTACTTGCTCATATTTTTGGGGATTCAACCTAAATCTTTCTTGGACAACTCGAAATATTTTGAGCGAGCGAATTCGATGTTCAACAAAGATTCTTTTAGCCGAAAATGCTTTGTTTTGTTCTTTTTGTTCAGTTGTTAATTCTCGATTTCTGGGTTTTTTAATCGGAGTTGTAATTAAAGCTTCTCCAACGTAAGCTTTATCTCCCTTAAATCTTTGTTGAGGGTCAAACTGTGAGCGTTCTTCTCGGAATAAAGTTATATCGCTTTTAGGTCCAGGTTTCCCTGCCACAACATCAACGATATCTCTACCATCTGGCATGACAATTATTTGACTTTTAAATGTATGATTACTCTTCTTGCCTGAAAAATATTTTTCTTGTTCATCCTGATCTCCAGGTCTCTCTCTGACTTGTTCGTAGGTATCTACTATTAATTCATATTCTGTGAGTATTTCTTTGACTATTTCATAGTCAGCAGCGTTTTTTTTTACTTGTTCAAGTAAGCTACATGGTAGCATTTTTCGCAATTGAGGCCACCAATAATTAAACGTATCATTAGCTGTAGACTCGCTTACTCCAAACTGGATGCCCAGAAGTTGAAATGTTGTCATATGCCTCAGATAGACCAATGTTAAAATTATTTGTTCGCCCAGACATAGTTTGGGTTTCCTACCGCCTCCACCAGCAATAATTCTAACTTTTTTTGATTCTAGTAAAGCTTGTTTTTCATGATGTAATCGTTCCGCGTTTTGGATTAATTGTTGTAACTGCTCATAATCCAGACCCATTAATCGCTGTGTTTCTTTAGGATGCTCTTCAATATAATTTAGTATGTCGCTCATGTTTCTGTGTCAAAAAAGCTTTATGATGTGATATTACCACGAAGTGTTACTATTTTGGAGATGTCT
>NZ_JAUBVF010000171.1:0-1144 GCF_036705685.1 Microcoleus sp. AT3-A2 | reverse complement strand
GCTTATCAACTTATTTTGACGATCTACCAGACCCCAGAGTAGACCGAACCAAACAACACTTACTCAAAGACATTCTGGTAATTACCATCTTAGCTACGATCGCCGGCGCTGTCGGGTGGGAAGACATCGAAAATTATGGCTTGAGCAAGCAGCAATGGTTAGAAGAATTTTTAGAGTTACCTAATGGCATCCCCAGCGATGATACATTTCGTCGTGTATTTGAAAGGCTGGACCCGAAAGCTTTAGAGCAGAAGTTATCGCAATGGTTGCAACAAATCATGGGTTCAGTTTTCCAAGAAATTATCCCGATAGATGGCAAAAGCTTGCGAGGTTCTTACGATCGAGAGAAAGGTTTAAAAAACTTACATTTAGTGACAGCTTGGGCGAGCGAACAGCGTTTGGTACTCGGGCAAGTAAAAGTTGAAGACCACTCCAATGAAATTACAGCTATTCCAGCACTACTAGAATTAATCGACATTTCCGGAGCGATTATCACCATTGATGCGATGGGGACGCAAACAGAAATAGTCCGACTGATTCGTCAGAAAAAAGCCGATTATGTCGTGGCACTAAAAAGCAATCATCCCACTCTTTACAATCAAGTTAAATCTTGGTTTAAAACTGCAAAAATTCAGGAATTTATGGGAGTTGAAATGAGTTATGATTCGCGAACCTAAAAGGGTCATCATCGCGTCGAAACTCGAAAAGTCTGGTCGGTATCAGTTGCCCAATTAGGAGGACTTTACAAGCAAGAGCAATGGGCAGGATTGCACACTATTGTTATCGCCCTTAAGAGTGCGTCATCTGTGGAACAAAATCACTCACGAGGTACAATTTTACTTAAGTTCTTTACCAGTAGATGCTCAGCTAAATGGTCGTGCTATTCGTCAACATTGGGGGATTGAAAACCAAGTTCATTGGAGTTTAGATGTGACTTTTAATGAAGATAAATCCCGCATTCGTTCTCTCAACAGTCCTCAGAACTTCGCTCTGGTAAGACGGCTGGCGCTGAATGCGGTCAACCAGGAAACAACTCTCAAGCGTAGTCTGCGACAAAAAATCAAACGGGCCGCGATGAACAATGACTATATGATGCAAATTCTCAAGTGCTTTTGTCAAGCATGATTGAGATGCTCTTACCCTG
>NZ_JAUBVF010000170.1:0-1152 GCF_036705685.1 Microcoleus sp. AT3-A2 | reverse complement strand
ATAA
The DNA here is from genome assembly GCF_036705685.1 of Microcoleus sp. AT3-A2. Taxonomy (NCBI): domain Bacteria; kingdom Bacillati; phylum Cyanobacteriota; class Cyanophyceae; order Oscillatoriales; family Microcoleaceae; genus Microcoleus; species Microcoleus sp. AT3-A2. Next base: position 1,148 of record NZ_JAUBVF010000170.1, on the reverse strand, counting down.
ATCCAATTTCTTGCTCGATTAGTTTTGACCAAAAAGCGAAGTGATAGAAGCCTCGATCCAATAATAGTAAGGTAAGGATTCAGGTCTGAAATTCGGGAATGAGCTCAGGCCGAGCCAAGTCACAAGAATGGGCAGAAATAGCCTCACGGAAAAAAGCCATTACTGAACGAGCTTGAAAACGACAGGTTTGGATGACACTAAGTAGATTAGCAGTTTCCTCAAATCGCTTCATCGAACGAGAACCGCCAGAAACTTTCCGTTTCGTTACAGCTAGCCGTAGAGAACGTTCTGCTAAATTATTATCCGGAGACACCGATGGGTGATCGAGAAAATACCACCATTGTTGAGCCTTATCTCGTAAGGATTTGAGTAACAAACCTGCTGCATAGCCAACTTGGTTGAACCAAGTGGCCAAAGCTTGATTCAATCGTATTTTGAAATCCTCAGCCCAAGAGTCGTAGGTAAGTTGCTCCTTCGTCTTTCGCCAGGACTCATGGGATCTAAAAGCTTCATCAATTAATGACAGAAATATTTGAGCGACTGCTGCATTATTTTTGCCCGGAAGTCCCAGCACTTTCTTGAAATGCCGTCGTAAATGGGCTAGACACTTCTGTTGGGCTATGACTTGGCAACCATTATAAACGCTGAAATCATCTGAGCTTAAGACTCCAGCAAATTCTTTGCCCAGCATGGTTTCTAGTTCCACACGTCCTCTGGTATCTGCGGCATGAAATAAACAGAATCCTTTTCCACTAGCCGTCCACAGCCATTCTTTGACTCCCATCACACACCGGGGGCGTTTCATCTACATGAACGTTTGATTGAAGAGGTGCCCATTCCCACAGTGCTTTGATAGCTGGCTCTACTGCTGCTGCTACTCGTTGATTGGTTTTTTGGAGTGTTCCTACGGACACTTCTATCGTGCCGAGTTCCCACAACAATTCAGTCAGCTTGGAGTAGGAAAGATGCCCATAATTCCCCAGCCAGACGCCGGGTGCTTGGAGATTAACGCTCAAGTCTTGGCCTGGAACCACTCCCTGATGTGGTTCTCCTCTGACTACTGCACCACATTCTAGTACAGCTCGGCGTAAGTACACAGACTATATTTATGGTAGAATAACATAGTTAGCTGAGACCCGTTTAGGTGG